>JBHIER010000058.1:0-11460 GCA_046760705.1 bacterium | reverse complement strand
GAATGGCGGCAAACCTCTCAATAATCTCCTGCAAGAAGGCCAAATCCGGTCTCTTTGGCCGGACGTCAAAAAATTCCATGAAGAGACGAACCCCATCGGAATGTCGCTGAGGGTCCAACTGGACTGTGTTATATCGATGTGCGGTCCTCATCATAGCCCTGCCTTCTTAAAAGGAGATAAGCCTGTGAGACATATTTCCCCTCGATCCTTCGGCCCCTCTCACGTCTCGACCCCAAGCGAGAATATAAGAAAATCGAGGGAGCCGTCCAAGGGGTTTTGGTCCTGTAGGGTCGGCCTCTGTTGCTCTGTTTCCGTCGAATTTTTTTCATTATCACCTTGACAACGGCTTTTTTGGTCTTATCATATAAGAGTGAGAATGGCCCTTGAGGGGATAATTTTGGCACGGTGAAGAGTCTTGGAGGGAATCGATGGCGTATCTAGTTTCGAAGGTCAGAGACAGGAGGGTGCTGGAAGATTATTTGAGGGATATCAGCAGCATCCCTCTCATTACGGCTGAAGAGGAGCGGAACCTGGCCATGAAGATCAAGGAAGGGGATCAACGGGCGGCCCAGAAGTTGGTCGAGGCCAACCTGCGCTATGTCATATCAGTGGCCAAAAATTATTCGGGCTACGGGCTCCCCCTGGAAGACCTCATCAATGAGGGGAATATGGGATTGATGGAGGCGGCGAAGAGGTTTGATGGGACGAGGGGAATTAAATTCATCTCGTACGCTGTCTGGTGGATAAGGCAGGCCATCCTGGCCGCCATTGCATCGCAGTCACGGATTGTGAAGATCCCTATGAACAGACAGAATATGCTGAGAAAGATCGGGAGGGTTCAGAGTACCTACCTTCAGGAGTATGGGAGGCCACCCAACACTTCTGAAATTGCCTCGGAGCTGGGTGTTGACGATGGGGACATCGTCAAAACGTTAGCCGGGACCTCAACGCACCTCTCTCTGGATAAACCCATCAAGTATGGTGAGGAGTACAACCTTTTGGATGTCCTCGGAGACGAGAGGCAGCCTCACCCGGACGAGCGCACGTACCTGGGTTTTTTGCCCATCGATATCGAGAAGGCCCTATCTACCCTGACCTGTCGCGAGGCGGAGGTGATACGGCTCTATTTCGGCCTCAGCGGGAGGAAGCCTTTGACCCTGAGTGAGATCGGGGAAAGATTTGGCGTGACCAGGGAGAGGGCGCGGCAGATCAAAGTGAAGGCCATCCGGAAGCTCAAACATCGATCGAGAAGACGATTTCTGAACATATACGCCACTTAGAGGGCTCGGTCCCGAGCATAAGCCTCGGGGACTGTCCGAGGGGAGGTGCCTATGCCAGAACTGCGACACGATCCGATCCAGAGGCGGTGGGTGATCATCGCCACTGAGAGGGCCATGCGCCCGACTGACTTCGAAGTGGCTGCCGAACCGGAAAAGGAGTCCACCTGCCCTTTTTGTGAAGGGAACGAAGGGATGACACCGCCAGAGATACTCGCCTACCGGGACGAGGGTTCCAAAGCCAATGGTCCCGGATGGACGGTGCGGGCCGTCTCCAATAAGTTCCCGGCCCTGAGGATTGAGGGGGGGCTCGACCGGCGCGGGGTCGGGTTGTACGACGCCATGAACGGCGTTGGGGCCCACGAGGTGATCATCGAGACCACCGATCACAGCCTCACTATGGCCGATTTGGACCACGATCAGATGGTCCGCGTCCTGACCGCCTATCGAGACCGGATTGTGGATCTGAAAAGGGACAACCGGTTCCGATACATACTGATCTTCAAGAACCACGGGGCAGTGGCCGGAGCTTCCTTGGGCCACACCCACACGCAGCTCATTGCCACTCCCGTCACCCCCAGAACAGTGGCCATCGAACTGGATACGTCCAAAGAACATTACGGGCAGAAAGAACGGTGTCTGATGTGCGACCTGGTCAAGCAGGAGACCAGTTTTCCTGACCGGATTGTCCGAGACGACGGCCACTACGTGGTTCTCTCTCCCTTTGCCTCCCGTTTCCCCTTCGAGTGCTGGGTCATTCCTAAGGTCCACAGTTGCGCTTTCGAATTGACCACAGACGAGGGGCTGCACCGTTTGGCTGAGACGATGAAGGACGTCCTCTCCCGGCTCAAACAGAGTCTCAACGACCCTCCCTATAACTTCATCCTCCACACCTCACCCAACACCGAAGCCAAGCCGAAGCGAGCGGACCACTGGCAGACTGTGGAGTACGACTACCACTGGCACTTTGAGATCATGCCCCGTCTGACACGGGTGGCCGGATTTGAGTGGGGCAGCGGGTTCTACATCAATCCCACCCCACCGGAGGAGGCGACCCGGTACCTGAGGCAGGTGGCCCCAGAACCCTGAGAGGAGAACAGGAGGGAGAAAGAGACTGTCGCAGCCTCGGAAAAATCGACCTGAGATGAAATTTTTTTGAATAAAAAACCTCCCCTTTTGTATATTGAATGGAGCCCTGGCCATTGCGTTGATCTTTGCTCGACTTTCTTTATAATTTATGCTATACTTAACCACCCGGTGTGTAACCAATACGTGAGTAACCGATAGGTTATATTAGAGGTGGTTTGATATGAACAATCCTTTTGTTTACGGCCAATCGATTTTAGGTGACGCTTTCACCGATCGAAAGAGAGAGATCGACTATCTGTTTCTTGAACTTCAATCCTCCGCTCGAATTTTTCTCATCTCTCCGCGGCGCTATGGTAAAAGCTCTCTTCTGCATGTCGTCAAAGATAAATTGAAACAAAAAGGTCTTTTGGTGGCCTATGTTGATTTGTACAAAATTGCGTCGATTAACCAATTTGGCGATGTTTACACTTCGGCAATCTTGAACACATCCGATACGAAAATTGAGGAGGCCACCAAAACGATTCCGGAACTGCTGGCTCGCTTGCGACCGAAAATCGCTATTGAATCTACTGGTGCACCTTCTGTAACTCTGGGTTATTCCTTCCAATCGAAAGAGACGTGGAAAGAACTGGAGGAGATGTATCAATTGCCGCAGAAAATCGCCCAGAAGAGAAGAAAAAGATGTGTGGTCACCGCAGAGCGGTTGAGGAAAACTGTACCAACGTCTGACATGGGAGGAAAGATATGAAGACTAAGATCCTCTTTTCGATCGTCCTGGTTTCAGAGTTAGCGTCTCTGCTTAGCTTTTCTCAAGGCCTCGATGAGGTAGTGGTTGGAGAAAAGAAGAGCTATAAGCTCTTCCTGGCTGGAGAAGAGGCGGGTTTTAATACTTATTACGTTGAAAGCAGGGATGAGGAAGGGTACCATATCAGGTCAAAGGTTCAGTTGGACGTGGGGATCCGGATGACCTTCTACGAGGAACTTGTCCTGACCGGGGAGCTTGCTCCCAGGAGATACACTCTGAAAATCTTTGTGGGAGACCAGCTTCAGGAGATCGAGGGCGAATTCGCCCGCGGGGTGGCTAAGCTCCGCTATCGCCTTCCCGGGGAGGGAGAGAGAACGAGCGAGCTGCAGACAGGTGAGAATTTGGTGATCCTGGACAACAACATCATCGATCACTACGCCTTTATCGCAAGGCGATACGATTACCCCCTCGGTGGCCGACAGGCCTTCTCCGCGGTGGTGTCCCAGGCTGCCCAATGCCTCCCTCTGACTTTGGAGATGACGGGCCAAGAGAGGGTGGAGATCGATGGGCAGAGCTTTGACTCAATTCACCTCTCAGGTGCCCTCTCCGGTATAGGGATCCACTTGTGGGTTGATCCCACCAGTCATCAGCTTCTCAAGCTGGCCATTCCAGGCCAGAGTTTCGAGGCGATTATGGCCAGAGAACTGATCGACTTCCCTGAAGAGGAGTTGGAAAAACGGCTCGCCGAGACTAAAGGCAAAGCAGAAGAGGGGTGGGTTCCGGAAGGGTATGGTGAGGAAGAGGTGACCTTTCTTAACGAAGATGTCAAGTTGGCCGGGACCCTCACCGTCCCCGAGCTCCCGGCCGAGGGTAAGTATCCCGGTCTGGTCTTCATCGCCGGCTCTGGACCTGTGGACAGAAATGGGAACGCCGGCTTTATGCGGGGTTTTCTCTTTCGGCAGATGGCCGATGCCCTTTCTAAGGCCGGCTTGGTCACTCTGCGGTACGACAAGCGGGGCGTAGGAGAGAGCAGCGGCGATTTGAAGACCGCCGATTTGGATGACCTCACATCGGATGCGGCGGCCGCAGTCAATTTTCTGCGCAGCCGCGGGGAGGTAAATCCCAACCGGATTGGATTGATCGGCCACAGCGAAGGCGCTGTCATCGGACCGATCCTCTGTGGCCGCGATCCAAAAATCGCCGCCTCAGTGGTGATGGCCGGGCCCGGGCGAAGTCTGGACAGGCTGGTCTTTGACCAGGTTGAATATCTCTCCCGACTGAAGGGCTTGAGCGATGAGGAGATTGAAGCTGAACTGCGCAAACAGAAGGATTTCTTCGAAAAGATCAGAAATCGAGAACCCATCCAGGAGACCGGGTTCTTCAGTCCCGAATGGTGGCGCCAGCACATGGAAATAGCCCCTTTGAAAAACATCAAAAAAGTGCAGTGCCCAATTTTGATCTTAAACGGGGCTCAAGACTACCAAGTATCAGCGGTGAAGGATGCCCAGAAGCTGGCCGAGGCTTTAAAGGAGGTTGACCATCCCGACTATACCCTTAAGGTCTTTCCCAATCTGGACCATCTCTTCATGCGGGTTGAAGGTCGGTCCACCCCGGAGCTGTACCTTGACTCTTCCAGAAAGATCGACCCGGAGGTGTTACATTTACTCACCACGTGGTTAAATGAGAGATTGCAATAGCCAAGTAGTTGAAGATGAACAACAGTTAATCTTGCGGTGGCGAAGAGGGGACAGAGGAGCTTTCGAATGTCTGGTCAAAAAGTATATGCGCCAGGCCTATTTTATTGCCCTGGGATTGGTGGGCCAGCACGATGATGCCCTCGACCTCTCCCAAGAGGCTTTCGTTAGGGCGTATCGTTATCAGAACAGGTTCGATCCCAAACATAGATTCTTCCCCTGGTTCTATCAGGTGCTGAAAAACCTGTGCTTCAACTGGCTCAATGACCAAAGAGAAAAACGTTATACGTCCATTGAGGAGCTAATAGAAAAAGATGAGGAACCCCAGTGGCATAACCGCTTTGATCCAGACCTCATTGCCGAGAGAGACGCCATCAAAGAGAGAGTCTGGAAGGCCATGGCTGCGCTCAAGCCGCACCACCGAGAGATCATCGTGTTGCGCCACTTTCAGAACCTCTCTTATCGCCAAATTTCTGAGGTTCTATTCTGTAGCCAGGGCACGGTGATGTCACGCTTGTATTACGCCCGGAAAGCTTTGAGGAGAAAATTGGAAAGAGGAGGGTTTGAGGATGAACTGCGAGAAGTTCAAGGGTCTGATGATGGGATATTTGGACAACGAATTGAGTGACCGCGACAGAGCTGCATTTAAGGAGCATTTGATGGGTTGTCCTCAATGTTCGTCTGAATTCGAGGAGTTTCAAAAGTTGAAAGAGGTGACAGCAGAGATGAAATTGGCCAGTCCTGAGGAGAGGGTGTGGGAGGACTACTGGTCGGGAATTTACAATCGTATAGAGAGGGGCATCGGGTGGATTTTGCTCTCCATCGGGGGGATCATTCTGTTGGCCTACGGTGGCTACAAAGCTGTGGAGGAGTTCATTGGCGATCCAACGGTGGGATTCATTGTGAAAGTTGCTCTCCTGGGTCTGATCGGTGGCGTGGCCGTTCTCTTTGTCTCTGTACTCAGAGAGAGGTTATATTTCTGGAAGACAGATCGGTACAGAAGAGTGAGGAGATGAAAATGTTGTTGTCAACGTCAAACACTATTCCCGGCAAAAAGATCGTCAAGCATCTGGGGCTGGTGAAGGGAAACACGATCAGGGCCAGGCATGTGGGCCGGGATATCTTGGCCGGCCTGCGCCACGTGGTTGGTGGTGAGATCTCAGATTACACCAAGATGATGGCCGAATCCCGGGAACAGGCCCTCGATCGCATGATCGATGAGGCCAAGAGATTGGGGGCCAATGCAATCATCGATGTTCGGTTCACCACATCCATGGTCATGTCCGGAGCGGCCGAGATATTGGTCTACGGCACCGCAGTGGTTGCCCAGTAATCTTGCCACCGACTGATTGTCAAAGAGCGAGATGGTGCTAAATGAGAGACGCTCTTAACTTACAACGCAGTAGATTCCTGAGATAGCCCGTTTCGCACAATGACTTCGCACCTCAGCCCAATGGGATCTTGAACTCCGCTAACTGGATGAAAAACACAGAAGCATCCTGAAACGGACAGACTTCAGTCTCCTTCACCGATCCGCAACATACAGACCAAATCTCCCGATACAAGAGGGGCGACTTCGCAATGTGAGGCTCTCTCTCAAGCACGATGGGAGAAAGTTGATCGATGCCGGGATGTTTGTCGTCCCAGATATTGGTCAGAGTAGTTGGATGATCGATGCCCAATTTGAATGTTCTGACCTTCAGCATCTTAACAGCGATTTTCAGTTCACAAGATACTCACTGATAATTCGACGACACCGGCCCACGTTTGCCTCAGGGTTGTTCCGTGGGTCAAAAATTCCGCTTGTGCGAGACCTTGGAATCGATTTTATTATCCATGGAGGCGCCGGCTGGACCAGCCTTTCAAATCGGAGTGATATACAAAAAGTTACTCCAAGCCACGGATTATTCTTTGAGGCCGTTTTTGCTCTGGGTCGAATTTTGACGTTTTTTCGGGTTGACTTCTCATGGCGTCTGAGCCATCGGACGGAGAGAAACTTTGTCTTAATGCTCGGGTCATCAATGTTTTGATGTGAGGATTCGATGAAAAATACTTTCAGGATAGCATTGGCTCAGATCAATACCACAGTGGGCGATTTAGAGGGAAACGAAAAGAAGATATTGGATTGTATCGCAAGAGGCAGAAAGATGGGGGCTGATCTGGTGGCCTTTCCTGAGCTGGCTGTCACTGGCTATCCCCCGGAGGACCTCTTGCTGAAACCCCAGTTCATTAGAGACAATATCGAGTCCATCAACCGAATTGCTGAGAGCACTGGAGCGGTGACCGCAGTCGTCGGGTTTGCGGACTGCAAGGATAAAGTTTATAACGGTGCTGCGGTCCTGCACGGCAGCCGGGTGGCCGCAGTCTACCACAAAATGTGTCTGCCCAACTACGGTGTCTTCGATGAGAAGCGATACTTTGAGCCAGGGAACCAACCGCTGGTTTTTCAGTTGAAAGGGGTTACAATCGGGATCAATATCTGCGAGGATATCTGGATTCCCGATGGGGTGACGGAGACACAGGTCTTGAAGGGCGGAGCCGAGCTCATCGTAAACATCTCCTCCTCGCCCTATCACGCCGGCAAGGGGCGGGAGAGGGAGAAGATGCTGGCCTGCCGAGCGAAGAGAAACAGGGCTGTGGTCGCCTATGTCAATCTGGTTGGCGGTCAGGATGAGCTGGTCTTCGACGGGCTCAGCTTCCTGTTCGACGAAGAAGGGCACCTGATGGCTCAGGGCAGACAGTTCGAGGAGGATTTTCTCATCCTCGATCTTGATCTCGACCCCCTGCGAAAGCTGCGTTCCAAGGATCGGGCTTTTGAGAGAAGAAGGGAGACGTTCCACTCCGACTACGATGTTCTGTCCATAGAGCTCGGTGACGGAAGCCTGGGCCGAGGAAGGCCATCGGTGCCTCGGCCACCGAGAGGGCGGCTCAAGTACCTGGAGGAGATCTATCAGGCTCTGGTCTTGGGCACGCAGGACTATGTGAGAAAGAACGGATTTCAAAGGGTGGTCATCGGCCTCAGCGGCGGTATCGACTCGGCCCTGACGGCGGCCATTGCGACCGACGCCCTGGGAAGGGAGAACGTGGTCGGGGTGACCATGCCAGCCCCATTCTCCTCCAGAGGCAGTGTGACCGACTCCGAGAAACTGGCCGCAAACCTGGGGATCGAACTGAAGCGCATTCCCATCACGGAAGCGTTTGACGGGCTGAGATCGATGCTCAAAGAGGTCTTCGGCGACCTTCCAGAGGATGTCACTGAAGAGAACCTGCAGGCCCGGATCCGGGGCATGGTTCTGATGGCGCTTTCCAATAAGTTCGGCTGGCTGGTCCTGGCTCCGGGCAACAAGAGCGAGATCAGCGTGGGCTATTGCACCCTCTATGGGGACATGGTGGGTGGATTCGCCCTCATTAAGGATGTGCCCAAGACGCTGGTATACAAACTGGCAAAGTACAGAAACAGTGTCGCTGGCAGAAAATTGATCCCCCAGCGTATCATCGATAAGGAGCCCTCGGCCGAGCTGAGGCCCGATCAGAAGGACGCCGACAGCTTGCCCGCGTATGAGATCCTGGACCCAATTTTGGAGGCATATGTGGAGAGGGACAAAAGTATCCAAGAGATCGTGGACATGGGGTACGATGAGGCTACAGTGAAGGAGGTGGCCCGCATGGTGGATCGCAACGAGTACAAGCGCCGCCAGGCACCCCCTGGGGTCAAGATCACCCCCCGGGCCTTCGGCAGAGACCGGAGGGCCCCCATCACCAACTGGTACAGGGACTGATGTGGGATCACACCAGGGCGCCGGCGAATCTCAGCGGCGGGAAACCATCCTCTCGCAGACGGTCCAGTCCCAGAGCCCAACTCCGCGTATCATACGCTGATTTCCCACCCCCATGAATCCGTCTGTCCCTGGGGTCAGGCCAACAGATAGGGCTTGACAACGGTTTCTCTTTCGTATACTTTTTTGGCCCAGAAGTGGCGATTCCGTCTTTTAGGAGGTGCTTCATCTAAGAGCACAATGTTTCAAGGATATGTCAGATGCCGTTTGATCCAAAACAATTTTACAGAAAGTTGGAATCCCTCTTGGCCGAAATAGATAGAACAGAGGGCACAGAGCAGCTTCTCGAATCGGTCATGGTCAAACTGGTGCAGACCTTCGGTGAGGAGTTGTTGATCCATAACGGGCGGCTGTATCTGAGCCAAGAGGATGGTATTGTCCTCATCAAGACGATCAGTAGTTCTGGCGATGATCTGATCGGGCTCAAGATTCCCTTCCACTATCCGCCATTGCAACTGCTGTTGCAGCACAAGATGTACATCTATGATCAAAAGACGCCGGGTATCGATCCGCAGTTGGAGGAGAGATTGGGGGGGAGGTTCTCCGTGGCCATTATGCTCGGTGAACCTGAGCGCTCCCACGTCTTAGCCTTCGGTCTGAAAGAGGGCTGGGACCGCGAGATACTGGAGTTCTCCCTCAGCACCATTCGGAACCTCATCAACCACCGCTTTCAGGAGGTGAGGTTTCAGTCGAGACTGATGGAGGCAAAAGAGATCCAGCAGAGTTTGCTCCCCCCTCCCCGGTATCTCTTCGACGGATTTGACATCTATGCCACATCTGCTCCGGCCGAAGAGGTCGGCGGTGACTTTTACGATTTCATCCCCGTCACCGGGCAGAATTTGGGAGTAGCCATCGGGGATGCCAGCGGCCACGGCCTGGCCGCAGCCTTGCAGGTGCGCGATGTGGTCATCGGCTTGCGCGTGGGCATCGAGAAGGATTTCAAAATCACCAGCGTCATCGAACGCCTGAACCGAGTCATCCATAAGAGCAGTCTGTCCACCCGTTTCATCTCCCTCTTCTTCGGCGAACTGGACGAGAGCGGTGATCTCTTCTACATCAATGCTGGCCATGTCCCTCCAATTCTGTTTGATGATGGAAAGATTTCAGCCCTGTCCGTTGGTGGGCTGCTGCTCGGTCCAACACCGGAGGTGAAATATCGGCGGGGCTACATCCACATGCATCCTGGGGCCCTGTTGTTGTGTTACACAGACGGCGTGGTAGAACGATCAAACCCAGAGAAGGTCCAATTCGGTACAGAGCACCTTACCCGCCTCGTACAGGAACACTCCAACTTATCCGCTGAACTTTTGGTCCACACCATAATGGATGCGGCCAACTGTTTCGGTCAGAAGGCCGCATGGGACGATGATGCCACGGTGATCGTCATCAAAAGGGTGGGCCAGGACAAAAATACGGAGTGAACTGGGATTCATATCCGCGACTGCAGCAACGTTTTCGCACCTGCAAAGATCTCCATCCGTCACACCGATAAAATCCTGAAAGAACAACTCCCATTTCAAGCACTCTGAGATTAGTAGGTTGCGCCGTCCATACATTCCAGGAGGATCTCTCTTGCTCTGAGACTTTTGGCCATGGAGGAGATCCCCAGAGGAGATTTTTGAAAATCGAGTGAGATTGGACTTGACAAAAGGCTCAGGAAATGCATATTTTAAAGTGCGTACGGATGTTTTTCATTCTTCGAATATTACTGAGAAAATGGGTGTTATGACAAATCGGACCACAAAGAGGGAGTTTCTCTTCAACTTTTTTTACACCGTCTTTAAGAGAAGGCTCTCAATAGTTATGATTTTCTTTGCCTTCTTTGGGATCGTTCTCTTGGGCACATATTTAGTCACTCCTACTTTTGAAGCAACCACCAAGATTCTCGTCCACATGAATCCTTCCCAGCAGTTGATCCTCTTTAGGGATCTGGCCACCCCCAGCGAAGTCAATCCCCGCATCAATCCGGCCAATAACCTCATCCAGATATCCACGGGTCAAAGTGTGGCTGAGGAGATGGTGAGGACCTTTGGGCTGGACAGACGACTCCAGCAGCGGCGGGAACATCCTACAGAGCTGAGAGATAAGATCAAAAATGGCCTCGTTTCTCTCTTGAAGAGCCCCATCACCCTCGCCCAGAATCTGGGACTGCTGCAAAGGAGAGAGCCCAATTACCTGGCCGATGCTATTGAGGATTTTATCGATAATGTCCAGGATGTGACCCTCGAGGAGGACACGGAGATTGTGAACCTGACCGTCTACTGGGAGAGCGCTGAGTTGGCTTCAGAGATGGCCAACACCATGGCCCAACTTCTCATCCAGAAGACGAAGGAACTGACCCAGATCGAGGCCAGCGGGGCCTACGAGTTTACTCGGGAACAGGTGAGCATGGCGGAGAAGAGTCTGAGAGAGGCCGAGGATGAACTGTCCCGGTTCATGGAGAGAGAGAAGATCGTCTCCTTGGTCGAGGAGAAAAAGGCGGAACTACAACGATTAGAAGCCTTTGAGACCGAATACACCTGGACCAATGCCAGTTCGGAGGAGGTCCGGCGGCAGCTTGCCGAGGGCCAGGAGAATGCGGTTTCCGCCACCATCATCAAAAACAGTCCAACGATTGGAGACCTGATCACTTCTCTGAACAGCTTAGAAATCCGGTTAGCTTCACTCCGACAGGAGTTTACCGATGATCATCCCGAGGTGCTCGGGCTCAAGGCTCAGATAGCAGAGAACAGCGCCAGGCTTGATAAAGAATTGGACTCAGTACTTGATGGGCTTCGGGCCAGAAAATGAGTTGAGCCATCTGTGCCACATCTATAACC
>JBHIER010000057.1:0-11539 GCA_046760705.1 bacterium | reverse complement strand
CCCACCACGGCCACGGACCTGGGGGAGAATATGTTCTTCATACCCCCTGGCTCAGTCGAGCCCATGAAACCTCCTGTAATTCGAACTGGCGGCTAATGCATATTGTGGATTAAAGTCTATGACAAAAGAGCGCGCAAGTCAACGACTTTTTCACCCGGATTGTCGGCCCCAGATGTACAGAGACGCAGAGACCTCTCGATACACAGGAGTACTGGAGTGTTGAAAATCTTGGAGCCCGTCCGCAGGTTCCGCAGATTCAGATCCTGAGGTGATCCACTCCTCCGATTTACCCTCTGGACACTGTTTTCGGCAGGGTCAAAAATATTGGGGCTCAGTTCTGCGCCTCCCAGGAGAAATGTGGCTAACGGAGAAAGGGGGAGTGGGGGTCCGGGCTAGGCACGGAAGGAGTCACTTTTTCAGGCTCTTGCGGAACCTCTTCAATGCCTTCAGACTTGCTTCATCCAACCGCTCTGCCAGGGGCGTTATCCGTTCCCTCGGTCGTTGCCTCCGTTGAAAGGGTCTGCTGTTCTCCTCCTTTTTTTGGGGCTGTCTTCTCCGCCTGCCCGCATCTTTCCCATTCTTTCCCTTGCCCCCCCATCTCTTCCCGTAGGTACTCAGAGTCGCTCCTGTTCTGGCCACGCGTATGACCCTCCTTTCGATGAGATCAGTCACCTTTTGGCCGGCTCCTTCATAGGCGCGCCAACCTCTCTTGCAGCCGCCTTTCCACACCCTTCGGCACAAACTGGCTGACATCGCCACCCAGACGTGCGATCTCCTTAACAATAGTGGAGTTGAGATAGGTATACTGTTCGTTCGGCATAAGAAAGACCGTCTCGATGTCGGAGTTGAGGCTCCTATTTGTCAGGGCCATCTGGAACTCGTACTCAAAATCGGACACAGCCCGCAGCCCCCGAATGATCGACTGCGCCCCTCTGGTGTGAGCATATTCGATGAGAAGGCCATCAAAGGACTCGATGTGGATGTTCTCCCAACCCTGGGTCTCCTCCCTTATCATCTCCACTCGTTCCTCTCCGGTGAAGAGGGTCCGTTTCTGAGGATTCGCAGCCACTGCGACAATCAAAAAGTCAAATATGCGCAGGGCACGCTCCATGATGTCGAGATGACCTTTGGTCACAGGATCAAAGGTCCCAGGATACAAGGCTCTGCGCACGTTCTACTCCTCAATCTTGAGGCATCGGAAAAAGTGAACCACTGTCTGGCCGAATATTCTCTCGGAGACGGCCTTCATCCCCTTACACGAGCCGGCGACCTCTTCACAGGTGGCATGCTCAAGGACGAACATACCCTCTTCCCTCAGAATATCGCCCTCACCGAGAAAAAGAAGCGTCCGCTCTCCGTATCCTTTCCCGTAAGGAGGATCGGCGAAGATCAGATCGAACATCCTGCGGCTGGCTCTCAACCGCTGCAGCGTAGCAAAGACATCGCACATCCATATCTCCGCTCTGTCCAAAAGCTGGGTCGCCCTCAGATTCTCTTCAATGGCCCTTTTGGCCCTGACATCTCTGTCCACGAAGAGCACAGCTCGAGCCCCACGGCTGAGGGCCTCGATCCCCAGATTGCCCGTTCCAGCAAACAGATCCATGGCCTCAGCCCCCAAAACCTTCTCCCCGATAGTAGCGAACATGCTCTCTTTAACCCGATCTGTGGTGGGCCGTTTGTCCGAGCCCTTCAGCGTTTTAAGCCTCAGCCCCTTGGCCGCTCCGGCAATAACCCTCATAACTCCTCAGCTCCACTGGCCCAATTGGGCTCCAACGGTGCAGCAGAGACGAAGAAGGCGGGGCTGATGGAGGAGGCATCTTCAGGCCCCGACCGTTGATATAACCCCCCAAGGGGCGATGCGGCGCCGAGATCGCTGTTTCCGTCCCGGGCATCTTCCCCCCAAAAGGACCTCATCAGAAGAGAAGCGAACATCATGAGGACGATGAAAACAGCCACAAGCATAAGGACACCCCCTGAAGTCACCCTCGGTACTTCAGGGCGGCTGATAGTCTTCGGCCTTATCTCTTTGAGGAAATTGACTCGAATCACGGCTCGGTAGCCCCTCTCAGAGCCAGTCCCGTACCGATCATGTAAGCGGGGGCCTCCTTTTGGAGCTGCTGGCGGCTGAGCGACGGCCCCATCTTCACCCCCCGGAAGGGATGGGCCACCTCGACGGGACGGTCACATCTGGCGGTCAGATCCGAGATCAATCGTTCGGACAGAGCCCCACTGCCGCTCAGGACGATCCTGGCAAAAGGGAGGGATCCATCGCCTCCCTCGACATGGAGCGCGGCCGTTCTCAACAGCTCCACCAGCTCGGCCGGCGGAGCTCTCATCTCACATGCCCGGCCAAAGCAGAACATGCGCTCACGGACGACCACACATCGAACACAACCTGGCTCAACATCGACCAGGACAGCGGGGCCAGGCCCAGGAGATGCAGTGATGTGCTCGTACGCATTGCTCAGGGCGAACAGATCGACATCCAAACAGAAGGGGTCCAAACCCGACTTTTCCAGAACCTCGGTGTACTCCTCCACCGTTCTCCTCCGGACGACGGCCAAAAGCACCTCACGCACGGTCTCACTTACATCCTGAACGTGAAAGTCAACCACGCAACGGTCAAGGGGATCGACGAGCAACTGCTCTGCTTCCCACAGCACCTGATCCTGAAGCTCATCCTCTTCCAACCACGAATCGATGCGGATCCTCCTCAAAAAGACGGCTCTGCTGTCCAGGCCGACCGTGGCCTTCTCTGTCTTCAGCCGGAGGTCGGCCAGAAGAGACTGAAGGGCCCGGATACATGTCGCTTTGATATGAGGATCGAATACCCCTTGGAAACGTACACCATCAGGAAAGGCTCTCTCACAACATTGTTGCAGCCGGACCCCTTTCCGATGACGCTCCAAGACCACAAGCCGAACTGAACACGACCCAAATTGCACACCGAGCCCACATGGGTTCAGATGCCCTTTCTTCATTCGCAGGCTCCGAGGGGGGGTGTGAAAAGAGTAAAAATATTAGAGCTTTGAGAAATGGGTTGCACCGGGAGTGAAATCGGAGTCCGATCACTTCTCCCAACTCATCTTTGTCTCAGTGGTATCTCCTCGGACATCCCCATGCCCATGGGGACAGGTGATCACGTACGACAGGGAATCTTGGAGGGCAATAGAGTACTCCAGCCCTCCCTTCGGACAGACCAAACCACCAACCTCTGGGACCACCACAGATAGCTCCCCAATGTCCGATGCGAACTTCTCGGCCCTTTCATAATATCTTCCCTCCACATCGGCCAAAGAGATCATATTCTGCCGACAGAGTTCTGTCTGCTCCCTCTCCCTCTTCTGGGCATATTGGGGAACCAAAATGGCAGCAATGATCCCCGCAATCAGGATGACAATCAAGATGTCGATAAGAATCAATCCCTTTTCATCTTTGGGCCTCAATATGACTCCTCCTTCAAAAAGCGTTCACTATAAATCTCAACCTCCGGTCTTTCCAGCCTGTTCTCCTCCTCACCCACCGAGACCCGCCCGGAGGATAGATCTTTTATCCACCGGGGCACGCAGAACACATTGGAGTGATGGAGGAGTGGATTGCGTTGGAATCTGAACCTGGGGGACCTAGGACTGACCCCAATACTCCAGGACTCCTGTGTTTCGAAACATCTCTGCGTCTCTGTGGCGCATGATCCAGGCCAAGAGTAGGATGTAAAATACGTTCTGCCGCCAAAGATGTCAACAAAAATATTGGGGATCACTCAATTTTTATAAAAGGCCTCAGTTGCTCAAGGGTCTTGTCACCGATTCCCTTCACCTCTTTCAAGTCCTTTAGCGAGCGAAACCCACCTCGCTCAGCTCGGTAGGCAACGATGAGGCGGGCCGTTTTGGGACCAATCCCTGGCAGCTCCATCAACTCGTCGACCGTGGCCCGATTGATGTTCACCTTTCTCAGCAGAAGGCCCTCAGAGGGGGTCGGCTGTTGGTCCCTTTCGCGGACAAGTGTGGTGTCGTGGGCCTGTTCCTCAAGCAATAGCTCCGGCGCAAATCCGGGACGGTGATGCTTGATGAGGATCACCACTCCACCTACCAACAGGGCGAAAGTGAGAAAGAGGATGATCATCTGCTCTCGGCGGGTAAAGTTGAACAGTGACATGTCGCTCCTCTCTGAAAAATTACCGGGGAAACTGCATCTTCCTACTCATTCTGAGCCGGAACGGTTCAACCTGTTGTAAATGACCTCGATGAGGAGATCACCGATGGTCTGCAGACTTTCCGGGCTGCACTTGTCCGGTGTATCCTCCACCGTGTGCCAGAAGGGGTAGTCGAAATCGATGATGTCGATGCACCTCATGCCGGCGGCGATGAGGGAGAGATGATCGTCCTCCACAGTATATTTTACCTCCCGTTGAAACTGGACCAACCCCATCGCCTCGGCCGTTCCCCAAACCATATCTACCACCTCGGGAGCGTACCGGACCGAGTATCCCTCCGCGTAGAGAACCAGATCCTGGTCGCCCACCATATCCAACAGGATGCCAAACTCCGGGTTGTAATCGCCCTCATAGTGAGCAAAGTGTTTGGACCCCAAAAGGTAGTCCTCCGAGTGGCCCTTTTCGCCGAAGTCTTCGCCGTCGAAGAGGACGATGTCAACCCCCACCTCCGGTTCGACCGCCTTGAAGCACCGGGCCAGCTCAAGGAGGACAGCTACGGCCGAAGCACCATCGTTGGCCCCTAGAATCGGTCGGTTCCAGTTCTGGGGATCCGGGTCTCGCTCAGCATACGGCCTGGTGTCCCAGTGGGCGGCCAGGAGGATGCGCCGCTTTCTGGTCGGCCCGAAGCAGGCCATGATGTTCGCCATGTGATAGACTTGCTGAGCCTTTCTGTCGTAATGGGTGAAGGGCTGTTGGGTCACGGAGGGGGCATATTGGCCCAGTGTCTCCAGCAGATATCCCTTGGCCCTCCGGTGGCCCTCCGAGCCAGGATTTCTGGGGCCGAAGTTGCACTGCTCCACAAGGTACTCATAGGCTCTCTGGCCATCAAACCTTGGGGTGCTTTGACCCTGGCTATACCCCCCGGGTGCTCTACCTATTGAGAGGGCGATCACAGACAGAAACCATAATAAGAACGTTCTGCACTCAGATGTACCTATCATCCCTTCCCCCTGGCAGAGAAACTGCAGAGACCTTTCGAAACACAGGAGTACTGGAGTGTTGGGGCGTCCGGGGGCCCCCAGATTCCAACGCAATCCACTCCTCCATCACTCCAATACTCCAATTTGTCCTCCGTGTCTCGGTGGTTGTTGAATAGAACAGGCTTAATCAAACCGGATTTCTGTCCACAGACCGACGTCGCGGATCATCTGTTTCCGGTCCGTCTTCCGGTTGTACCGATCGCCCTTCACCTTTCTGCTGAAACTGTAACTTCCCCCCAGCGTGATGGAGCGCGTCCGGTCATCCTTGGTCACCGGGTTGGGTACCCCCTTGGTCTCACTCTTTGTGTGGTCCAGCTTGAAGTCTAAGTTCAGGTTCAGATTGCTCTGAAACTTCACCTTTCCGAAGAGGGGCAATTTGATCCCCTGAGGTGCGCTGAAGCTGTACTTGATGGATGCCCGGAGCGACGAACTCGTCTGCGTGGTCACCGTGTTTCCCTGGCGAATATTTGTGTTCTCCGCATACGATCGATTACTCGTCAGGGTAGAGCTCAGGTTCTTCGCCCAGGTGGCCGACCAGGAGAGAAGGGGCGAGAAATTCTTGCTGATCGATTTGGAATAGAGCTGGCTCAGGCCAGGCGTCCCCTCCTCAGTCTTCTTCTGGGTATAACCGAAATCGAGGCTCGAGCTCTGAACGAGCTTCTTAAACAAGAAGAGTTTGCCCAGCCCCCCCCACCTGGTGCTGATCTGGGGGAAGGTGAGGGTACGACTGTCCGACTGGCCCGTCGATGAGATACTCGATTTGTAGTCGGAGGAGACACTTGTGTTCACGTTCACCCCGGCGATGAAGTTGACGCCCGATTTGGCGCTCCAGCTCTGGCCGGAGGAGCTGGTGTTGGTCTGACCGGTTAAGGTCGAATCGGTCTCCACTCCAGGCTCGGTGCTGAGCCCCAACTGAAACTCCAACGTAGGCCGGCCCACCAAGTTGAACCAGTTGGACCTGCGGTCCTTTTGAAAGGACCCCGATATGCTTTGAAAGCGATCGGTGACCATCCTCAGCGCTCCCAGAACTCTCCTGGGCGAAAGGAGCCCCACCTCCTCTCCCTTCTTAGGCGCACCCAGGGAGATCAAGAGGTTAGAGAGATTGAGACTGGCTCCGGCCGAGTGGCTGACACTGTTGTCAGCGTTCCGGCCAAACTTGCCCCCATCCAACACCACTTTGGAGTTCTCTTTGTCGTGATAGTTCACCCTTAATGAGTAGTTTGGACCCAACCAGGCCAGGAAAGGCGGCTTGTACGACAGGGAGACCGATTGGGTTCGGTCGGTCTCCCGCCCGAACTTGAGTCTGGTCACCTGGGCTCGCTGGCTGTCGAGGCTCCGGTTGAGGGAAAAGTTGGCCGAGACTGAGCCAAACGGCTTCATACTGCCGCTGAATTTTTGGGTGGTTCTCCGGGAAAAATTTGTTGTCACTGCCCCGTGGCGGTCCACCGACTGAGAGCGCGTCTGGCTGATGTTGGTGTCAAAACTGAAACTGGAGGGGATCACGGTCAGTCTCGTCCCGGAGATGAATTTTGGCACAAACTTCGACGCCGTCCAACCCAGGGGAGAGAGGAAGAGATCCTTCTTCAACGACAGATTGTAAGAGAAGGAGCCGCTCATCTGCCGGCTCAAGCTGTAGGGATTGGTAGTGGACCGTCCCTCCTTCTCCGAGCCCGAGGCCGACAGTTTGATCCGATCCAGGGTCAGCCCCAGCAGCCAGAAGGAGGACGGCTTTTTGCTGAAGCCGATTCTGCCGCTCTTACTGGTCTGCTCGGTCCGCTGGGCCCACTGCTCTTCCTGGGTGAGGTTGACATCCGACCCCTTGCGCAGCTTCGGCAATTGGGTCGTCTTGCTGTAACTGCCGGAGAGGGGAAGGGAAACCCCCCATCTCTCCGGGAGAAACTTATTCAGGCTCAGGTTTCCCTGAACGCTCTGGCTCGATTTGGATGACTTTTGGGAGTCAGACCGAGACCCAGCCCCCAGAGACTGAAACTCGGCGTCCACTCTGTTCAGATTGACCGTAATCCTCCCCAGATCGGCCAGGGTGGCATCGACGGTCACTCTGCCAGCCAGCCCCGGATCGTCCCTGGCATCGGTCAGTCGGAGCTCATCGACCCATACCTCCCCGGAGATGGTCTCCCGAGGGAGCGGGGCCCCCGCATTATGAGCCTTCAGAGCTCGAGGGGGGTAAGTCACATTCTTCACCCCCACGGTGAGATGTCTGATGTCGGAAAGCGACGGACTTCCGTAGATCCGAAAATTGCCGGAGATCGTATCCGCTTTGGCCCTGCCGTCTTTCAACTGCTGGTACTTCAAATTGGTCAGTTCATCGAAGTCGATGCGCACCTCGTTGCGCTCATCCCAGCCGGGGTAGATCATGGTGCGGTATTCGTAAAAATTTGACGTGTCGGCCCCGAACCGGAAGAAGAACTGGGCCACCCCGGTGTCGGGGCCGGCGGAATTGTGGATGTCGCCGTAAACGTACATGCGCAACGTCCGATATTTAGTGAAGTCCCTCGACTGGCCGTAAGAGACCTGGCTGGCTGAGCCCGAGTGGCCGGGAGCAAGATTTTCGAACTTCAGAACCAGCGACTGCTCCATCTGCTCAAGGTTTGTCACCACGTCCCTCACCCCTGTGACGCCAGGCGGGGAGGTGTAGTCGTCAGGGTTGTCGTGGGTATTTTTGACCGTAACTGCAAAGGTCTCCTCATCCCCAATGTAGGGCCGGCCTTGCCCGGTCACAATCCCGTCCTCCAACCAGTCGTTGCCGACGATGTCGATGGCAGCGAATCGCACAGTAGTGGGTCTATCCACCCCGGTGATCCATATCCGGACAAACTGAATGTCGGTCATATCCGCCCCGGATGTGGCCGTATCGGGCTCGGCCAGCGGAATACGATAGAGGCGCCAACTGGTCGGCAGCCCCCAGTTGGATCGGTCCAGATCACCGCCGGCCACATAGACCGTGTCCGGGCTGTCCTTGTCCAGAGAGAAGGAGTATCTGAAGAACCGGTTGTCCGTGTCCAGTCCAGATTTGCCGTTAATATCCTCCGTGTCCGGACGGATCCCCCTGTCGGGGTCGTTCCGGTTGGCCTCGGTGCCGTTGATCTTGTCGTAGTCGGATGAGCCGCTCTCGTAGGACCAGGCATCGTTACTGTACGGTTCCCAGTCGTCCTTCTCACCGTCGCCATCCACATCCCAGAAATCACCACCTGCGGCGATGGCTATTGAATCACTGTCGGCCATACCGTCTAGGCCGACGTCCTCATCCAGATCCAAGAGCCCGTCCCCCCGGCCTATGTCTGCGCCTCGATCTTCGGAGTCCAATCTGTTATTGGGAATGACGTCTTCGCTGATAAGACCCAGGTCGATGTTGATCTGACCCCGGGACCCATTCACCCACACCTCAATGTACTTGCTCCGGGACTGGTCGAAGTTCCCCTGAGAGAGGGCTCGCATCACCCCTGCCCAGGAGTGAGCCCCGGAGTCGTTGGGCGTAAAATCGAAGCTCAGCACGTGGGTCCGCCCCTCCCCGCGGTAAGCCTTCTTTTCAGGCCATATGTCATTGACGTCCACCTGCTCATAGGGGTTGTACCAGTAGAAATGGCTCCATCGGCTGCGGATGGAGTACCGACCGTGACGCGCATCATTGGGGTCATAGGGGTTGGTCATGGTGGGGGGGCTGGCTACGGTCCACTGGCCCCTCATCACCCCCAGGCTGGTGGTGTTCTTGCTTCCGTCAAAATCGTCCACATAGGCATCCCCCTTCGTGTTAGAGTTGGGCAAGCTCTGGGCGATCTCCCCGGAGATCTTGAGGGCCGACGGCGCGTTAGTCCGCATAAAGGGCAGAGCGTCCACCATATCAGTCAGAATCTGAGGCTGGAAGTTGAGCTGCAGGTCGGAGTCCCAGACGATGGCCCGCGTCGGCTCCTGACCCAGCCGGATTCTGCGATCGATCCTGCTCTCGCTCCGGTAGAGGATTGTCGCCCCCCAGGAAGCATCATTTGAGAAGGAGTATTCCCCCCGAACACCCAACAGTGTCTTCCGCTCAGGCATGAAGAAGGGGGCATATTCGTAGTCCACGCTGATCTCGGCCGTCGGATCCAGAGCCTCGTCCGTCAGGAAAGTGATCGTGCCCACCTCGTAGATGATGTTATAATCCTTGTTCCTCTGCAGGGTGCGCCCGTTCAGCTTCACCACTTCCGAGCCCTCAATGACATTCATGCCCAAGTTGTAAGAGACTTGACGGGTTTGGGACTCAACCGCGATATAGTATCGAGTGGCCTGCTGCCGAGTGGTCTTGTTAGGTTCGTCATAAATCTTTGGAACACGCTCTTTGAGCGTCCCGGCCCCAAAATCGAAGTCGGTGTCGAAGGGACGCAGAGCGGGGAAGATGAGCTCACCCCTGGCCAGGTTGACAATGGCCGGGTCAAAGGAGTCAACCAATTTGTCTGGCCCCAGGATGCTGTTGTTCTGATTGTCGAACTTATCGAGGCCCATGATGGTGATGTACTTTGTGCCCTCCTGGGAGTCGTCGTCCTCTTCGCCGGACTCATCGAAATAGATCTTCACATCCAACCCCTCTTCGGGGATATCTCTTACCCTCAAGTCGTAGACGTTCTTCCACTCCAGTTCCCAGGTTTCCTGCCCAGGGCGGGGATTCCTCGGCCTGATCAGTTTCAACAGGCTTGTGTCAGGAAGGGCCGGATCGCTAACGTAATGGCCCACCCAGGCCCCTGGTATCGCCTCAAATTTATGCGGCTTGTAGGTCACAGCCAGGACCCAGTCGTCGCGCATCGGAGTGTTGAGCACGATGTAGCCCAACTGTCTGTCCACGTAATACTCGTCGAGGTCCAAAAGCCTGAAGTCGCCGATATAGTTCTCGTCCTGACCCCGGTCGCCGTAAGTCGAATCCGGCCAGAGGGGATCGACCACGGCCCTGGCCGGCCGGGTCCCATCCTCGGCATTGTTAGTGACGTTACCGTCATCGATGAAGACCTCCAGACTGTCGATGACCAGACCCTCTTCTACAGAGAGGTGCACCCAATCCTCACTGTATCGTTCATAGTTGGCCACATAAACTGAGTCGAGGAAGAAATAGTATCCCCTTTTGTAGTTATAGTCTCGGATCTGTTGGGCCCTGCTCTCCGCCCCGGCCTGGAAGGACTTGCGCTGCCCGGCCCCCTTATCCTGGCTGGCGATGGCCACAATGTCCAGAGGGCCCAGTTTGGCCGTGGCTTTGATCCCGAAGAGCCCTTTGTTCTTCTGGCTGAAGCTGACAAACTGGGTTTGGGGGAGGGAGAGGGAGGTGTTGCCGGCCTGGATCTCCTGAATGATCTCGTCCTCAGAGCCCTTGTAATTGATGCGGATGGCGTTCTCCAGGTCGGTCATCCGCTCGGTGTCCTGATCGACGTAGACGTGGATCTTCTCGCCGATGGTCCCTTCGATCTTGAACTGAGATCTCTGTTCCATCACCAGGGACGGGAATTTGGAGGGGCGATGCGTGGCGGTGAGCACATCCCCCTCGGTCCACTCGCTGCGTCCGGAGAAGCTGATCTTCCGATACCCGGTGATCTTCAGCCCCCCACCCTCGCCGATGATCCGGGTGAGCGCCTTGGGAAATTTGACGGGAATGTCGATATTGATCCCCCCCCTCTTTGCTCCTCCCTTCCCCTCCTCAGACGACAATGATTGGCCCCGCTCCTCCTGCAACAACCTGATCAGATCCTGATCCGCCTTCACCCTCACAAAGGTGTTCAAGTCGTAAATGAGGGGGGTCTTCAACTCCAGCCCGTGTACCGTCTCCGCAAATGTAATGATCCAATTTTCCGGGTCAACTGCGACGTCCCTCCTCAGCCCCTTTGTACTCACGGTCAAGGCCGGCACCGAAGGATATGCCAAGCTCAGCCCCTGGGCCGGAGGCGTTTCCCAGAGGCTCACCGCATGATCTTCAACGCCCTTGAGCAGGGGAGGAGAGATCGTCCCCCACGACGCCGAAGAGACCAGAGCCAGGAGAAGAATCACCGGAAGAAGGCACCGACCGGTGCCAATCAACCCTCTTGCCTGCGCCGAAGGGGGGGCGAATCTTTGATCGGTACTCAAGGTCATGGTGGACAATACCCAATTCCGCCTTTTTCGTCAGCAACAAAAAAGGCCCGGTTCGAGCAACCTGGCCTTGAGCACGTTTGTGTACCAAAAAAAGGCTGCACACCTACTGTTCGTTCAAAGGCCTGGTTGCTCACTGAACTACCCTACTCAAGTCGAGTTTTTTCTTTAGCTTGGGGTCTGTTACAACCCCAACAAAGAAGCAACCAACTCCTTTAACGAACGGATTTAGGTATCAGCCTCC
>JBHIER010000056.1:0-11656 GCA_046760705.1 bacterium | reverse complement strand
GAGCCATTCCAGCTTGGGAAAAACCATCTGATACGCTCAAGATCCTGTTCAGCTTCTCTGACCTTTTTTAGCAAGGCTTCATCAGGATCCATAGGATTCTTCTCTTTTTTGAGGCGCAAGAATTGTCCATCTTTTGATGCATAACTTGTGTCTTCTAATATGGAAAAGAACAGCAGTAGAAAGATGTCTCTTAATGATGGACCAAGTTCATCAATAACAGCTTTCCATCTTCTGAGACGCATTAGAACATCTTGGTCAAAGGCCAACTTCATAATGCGGACATCCATTGCCACGGGAGCAGGATCAGCTCTACCGACCCGCTGCTTGAGCATTTCATAGGTATCTCGCAACTTGCCATTTTCGAGAAAGAGCAGGCGCGGAATGGTCGAAGCAATGAAAGTCGCAATTGGTAGTTTATCTATTCCAATGGAAGGGATGCCAAAAAGATAAGAGGTGAAGAGTGTCGTTCCCATTCCGGCAAAAGGATCAAAAACATAGTCCTTGGAAGTGAGTCCAAATCGGTTTATGAAGTGACGAACGAACTTGAAGGCGAAGGCCTCCTTGTAACGATACAGGCGAAGAAGCGGAACCTCTCTATTCCCAATATAGGAGACAAGGTTCCCAAGCTCGAGATCTTCCCTGATGAGATGGCTATATTTTCGCTCAATATTCAAGCGCTCCCTGTCGTCCGGATTGTATCCTTTCAGTTGATCTGAGCGAAAGCGAACAAGAGTGCGAATGCTCGGCTTCTTCCGAACCTCCTTATCCTCGAACAATTCTGTTTGAGCGTTCCTTGCCATTTTTTTTCACCTTGTGAAAGCTCCTTTTTTGAAAAGATAATACCTTTTTTAATGCAATCCAAAGCTTTTTTCAGAGAAGATGTGAATCGCTCTTTTCCAATTTCTTCCTCAAAATCTCGTTCACCATCTTTGGGTTGGCCTTGCCCTCGGTGGCTTTCATGATCTGGCCGACGAAGTAGCCGAAGAGCTGCCTCTTGCCGGCTTGGTATCGCCGGACGGCCTCCTTGTTGGCTTGCAGGACATCATCGATGATGCGCTCGATGGCGCTGGGATCGGTGATCTGTACCAGCCCCTTCTCTCTGACGATTTCATCAGGACCCTTTCGTGTCTGAACCATCTCTCTGAAGACGGCTTTGGCCATCTTGCCGCTGATGGTCCCGTCGGCCACGAGGTTGAGCATGTCGGCCAAATCTTTGGGCCTGATCCAGAAATCGGCGATGTCGATGTTTCGCTCCTTCAAAGCTCGTAGGACGGCGCCCATGACCCAGTTGCTCACAACCTTCGGATCGTTGTACAGCCCGACACAGGCTTCGTAGTAGTTGGCCAAGTCCTTCGTGGCAGTCAGGACCTCCGCGTCATATTCAGGGATACCGTATCGGTTAACGAATCGTTCCTTTCGTCTCTCCGGGAGTTCAGGCAAACCTCGTCTGATCTCATCGATCCATGCATCTGAGATCTCAAGAGCCACCAGGTCGGGCTCAGGAAAGTAGCGGTAGTCATGCTCCTCCTCTTTGGAGCGCATGGGCACAGCGACGCCCCTGGTCTCATCCCAGAGCATCGTCTCCTGAACGATCCGGCCGCCCTTCTTCAGCACTCGGATCTGCCGCTCGGCCTCGAACTCCAAGGCCCGCTGAACCCCCTTGATGGAGTTCATGTTCTTCATCTCGGCCTTGACGCCGAGTCCGTCTGACCCGAGGGGACGGACCGAGATGTTGGCATCGCAGCGGAGGCTACCCTGCTCCATGTTGCCGTCGCAGATGTCCAGATATTGGACCAACTGGCGGAGCTTGGTCAAGAAGAGAGCGGCCTCGTTGGGCGAGCGCAGATCGGGCTTGGTGACTATCTCCACCAGGGGCACACCGCAGCGGTTGACGTCCACTCTGGTCTCCTCCCCCGCGCCTTCAGGATGGATCGACTTTCCAGCATCCTCCTCCAGATGGATGCGGGTCAGCCCGATCCGCTTCGTCACACCGTCAATATCGATGTTGATGTGGCCCTCGCAGGAGAGCGGCTCCTCGTACTGGGAGATCTGGTACCCTTTGGGTAGATCGGGGTAGAAGTAGTTCTTTCGGGCAAAACGGCAGGCTCGGGCAATAGTGCCCTCGGTGGCAAGAGCCAGGCGGAGAGCCAACTCCACTGCCTTCCTGTTCAGGACCGGGATGACGCCTGGCAGGCCGAGACAGACCGGGCAGACCTGAGTGTTGGGCTCGCTTCCGAACATAGTGGGGCAGCCGCAGAAGATCTTCGATTCAGTCAACAGTTGGGCGTGGACCTCAAGCCCGATGACGACTTCGTATTCCATGTTTCAGTGGTCTTTTTCGAATTGAGAGTAGATAGCCACAAAATTTACCCCGTGAGATAAACCCTGTTGGATATGAAATTATCCCACAGGGTAAAGTGCAATTCCTATCTCACAGGGTGAACAAAATGACACAAACATTAAAACCATATTAACGCATAACTCAAAACGCACGACACAAGACATTTGTTTAACTCTCATCGTTCAATAGCCGCGGCTATCTTCAGAACTGTGGCCTCGTCGAAGGGTTTGCCGGTGATCTGAAGCCCGATGGGAAGGCCGGATTGCGTCTTTCCGCACGGTATGGAGACCGCCGGCAGGCCGGCCAAATTTGCAGAGATGGTATAGATGTCAGAGAGGTACATAGTCAGCGGGTCGTCCAGTTTCTCACCAAATTTGAAGGCCGGGGTGGGTGATGTGGGGGTGATGAGTACGTCGTACGTCAGAAAGGCGCGGTCGAAGTCCTCCTTGATCAAGGTACGCACTTTTTGGGCCTTCAAGTAGTAGGCATCGTAGTATCCGGCACTCAAAGCGTAGGTGCCCAGCATGATGCGCCGTTGTACCTCCTGGCCGAACCCTTCACTCCGCGAGCGGATATACAGATCGATGAGCCCTCGGTCCCCCGGAGAGCGGTATCCGTAGCGGACCCCGTCGTAACGGGCCAAGTTCGATGAGGCTTCGGCCGTCGCAAGGATGTAATAGGCGGCCACGGCATAGTCGGTGTGGGGGAGAGAGACCGACTCGATGGATACACCAGAGTCCGTTAACGGCTCCACGGCATCCCGTATGGCCGACTCCACCTCAGGGTCAAGACCTTCGGCGAAGTACTCCTCCGGCAGCCCGATCCGTATACCTTTGAGACGGCCGCCCAATGCCTCAGAGTAGGAGGGAACCTCGGCCTTGACAGACGTGGAATCGCGGGGATCATGGCCGGCGATCACACGCAACACCATAGCGCAGTCCTCGACGGTCTTAGCTATGGGGCCGATCTGATCCAACGACGAGGCGTAGGCCACCAGCCCGTACCGGGAGACCCGGCCGTATGTGGGTTTCAGGCCCACCACACCGCACAGGGCCGCAGGCTGCCGGACGGAGCCACCGGTGTCGGAGCCAAGAGCCAGAATGGCCTGACCCGAGGCCACGGCTGCGGCCGAGCCACCGCTCGATCCCCCCGGAATTCGCTCGTGGTCGTGAGGATTTTTAACCGGCCCGAAGTAGGAGTTCTCATTGGAGGAGCCCATGGCGAACTCATCCATGTTCGTTTTGCCGATGATGACGGCGTCCGCCTCTATCAGCCTTCTGACAACAGTGGCATCGTAGGGGGCCACGAAGTTGGAAAGGATCCTCGAGCCGCACGTGGTCAAAACCCCTTCCATACACATATTGTCTTTGACGGCCACAGGGATACCCGCCAACGAGCCGACAGGTTCGCCTCTCCTGAGGCGTTCGTCCACCCGTTGCGCCTGGCGGGTGGCACGCTCCTCGGTGAGCGTGATGAAGGCGTTGATCTCCCCGTCCGTCTCTGCTATGCGCCTATAGGTAGCGGCGACAATCTCCTGCGCTGTTACCTCACCGGAGAGGAGCTTCTGTTTGAGGGATGATGCAGAGAGACCCGATACGCCCAAAGAACCTCCTAACGAAGCTTCGCCTCAAACCGACCTGCCTGTGCGTGTCCGGCTGTCTGCCGTGTCGGATAAAAAATCCAAAATCCAAAATCCCAATGCTCAAAACCGAAAAGTTCTTGCCTGGAGCAATTCTGCTTTGGGCTGTTTCAGATTTCAAAGCAGCATAGTCTGGTTTCAGTGCAAAAATTGACACAGATTGCTGAGCACGTCAGGAACAGGTTTTAAGATCTTGCCACATGAAGAAGACTAACCCGCTGGAGATTGATTCCCCCGAATCCTGACGACAGGTCAGGATTCGGAGTCGCAATGACAGACAGGAGCCTTAGCTGTTCAGCGCTTCCAATGAGATTGAACGATCGGGTTTTCTTTATGAACGCATTTTGGGACCCACGTTAAAACACGTCACCGTAGTTGCGAACCAGAGCACAAAGCGATCCATCCTGCTTGGTCCGATGGTCTTCAGTCGGAGATTATCCGGCCTTTTCGTTCTTCTCCTCCGTCTTCTCCTCCAGTTTGATTTCGTCCTCGATGCCACTAGTCGCCCTTCGGAACTCCCGGATTCCTTTACCCAGGCCCCGAGCCAGTTCTGGCAACCGTTTCGCCCCGAAGAGGAGAAGGATCACCAGCAGGACGATCAAGAGCTCACCTGGTCCAATTGCACCACCGAACATTGTCCACACCTCCTTTGTCGAGCTCATCCGTTCATCGGTAAAAGAAGAGATAGCGCCGCAGCAAAACTACCGAAAAGATGATCCCCAGTACGCTGATGATGTTCACCTTCAGCCAGAACCCGAAGGTGATCGAGGCCACGATGAGATTTATTGTAGCCGGCCCAAACTCTGGCCGAATAATGGGGTGGGTGAAGAACATCTCGACAACGCTGCCGTTGGGCAGAACGAAGGCCAACAGCTCACCCACCGCGCTGCCGATCAACAGGCCGATGACGACAAAAACGAGAAGGATGCCGAAATTGCCTCTCTTGTAATGCATGATGCCCCCTCAAGCGTGCCGATGACGATCACTGTCGATAACCATGCTCGCCCTTCTCCACACCAAGGTGAAGATCCATTCGAAGAGGCCCAGGAGGAGATATCCCCCCATCAAGGGGAAGAAGACTGAGGAGGGCTTGATGGCGATGGCCACAGCGCTGAAGAAAAGGATGATGGCCTTGGCTTTATCTTTGCGGGTCTCCAGGGCGAACCCTGGCAGCCCCTCGTACCGAATGGTGCTGATCATGAGGACAGAAAGGAGAAGGGTCAGAGCGGCCGTCATCATACTGTTCCCCACCCAGCCTTGATGATCGCTGTAAAAGATGATCAAAGCGGCCACCGTCATGCCAGCCATCGTAATAGGCATGCCCTTGAAGGTGTTCTCTCGGATCCCCTTAAATTGGAAATTGAACCTGGCCAGGCGGAAGGCCCCGGCGGCAATGTAGATGAAGACCAGAACCCAGCCCCGGAACTCCAACAGGTGGAATTGGTATTTGTACAGAAGCACAGCCGGTCCAACTCCGAAGGAGACCAGATCGGCCATCGAGTCGAACTCCAGGCCAAATCGCGTCGAGGAACCTGTAAATCTGGCGATCTTTCCGTCGAGACCATCCAGGAACCCGGCGACGATAATGAGCCAAGAGGCGGCTACAAACTCTTCATGGAGACAGTAGACCACGGCCAGAAATCCGCAGAAGAGGTTGGCCACGGTAAAAAAATACGGTAGTGCCCATCCGGTTCTCTTCATCGCATCACCCCGATGATGGTTTCACCAGCCCTGACCCTGTCGCCGAGCTTCACTTTGATCTCGGTATGAGGGGGCAGGATCAGTTCCACCCTGGATCCGAGTTTGATCATACCGAAGCGATCTCCGGCCCGCACAACATCCCCCAGGCGGAGATGGCAGACAATACGTCTGGCCACAGAACCGGCGATCTGCTTCACAAGTATCCGGCCCCGGTCGCTCTCGATACCAATAATCTGCTGCTCGTTGTACGCAGAGGCCCTCTTTTGAAAGGCCGGAAAAAATCTCCCCGATTTATGTGAGATCAATCGGACAACCCCAGACACAGGAATCCGATTGATATGAACATCGAAGAGGGAGAGGTAGACCCCCACTGCGATTCCCTCGCCGCCCAGGTAGAGGTTCTCCCTCACCCGCTCCAGAGAGCACACCCGGCCGTCGGCCGCCGAGGTGACCAGACCATCCCCCTGAGGAGTGGCCCGCTCCGGATCACGGAGAAACCATTGCAGGGAGAAGAAGACGAGGCCACTGAGGAAGAGGAGGGCGTAGAAAACCGGTTCTCCGGTCAGCACTGTGAGAACCAACAAGGGAACCGCTACACCGCCCAATATTTTTAGAGGGACAATATGACCGCGCATATTCCTTTACCATCTCCTATTGTGTGACTCTCTTAAGAATTTCCCGGTAAACTTTCTCCGGGGAGTTTGGAAACATGCTGAACATCTCCTTTTTGTTATCAGGACTCACTGCGGTATCCCACAGGACCATCGTCTCTGGGGAGATCTCGTCTCCCAGAACGACCTTATCCTCGGCTTTGCCAAACTCTAAGGAGTACTCGACCAGGCACAGTTTGCGGCGGGTGAAGAAGGGTACCAGTACGGCATTGATCCGGGTGGAGATGGCTTTGATCCGTCTCAGTTCCTCCTGGGTGGCCAGACCGTGAGCGTAGACGTGAGATTCGTTCATAGCCACCTTTTTCAAATCCGCAGTCCTGGGAAAGAACTCGAAAATGGGGGGAGTCAACGGACTGTTCTTTTCAAAACCGTACCTTTTGGCAAAATCGGGAGTGGCCACGTTTCTGATCACGATGCGAAAGGGAAACATCTCCAGCTTTTTGACCAGCATCTCCTTGTCGCTCAGTGTTTTCAGATAATGGTTCAGCACCCGAAAGCTCTTCAGGTAGAGGAAGAGCCGCGCAGAGACCTGGTTGTTGCACGTCCCTCTCTTCTTGAGTGTCTTCTTCTTTCCGCCAATGAGCATCTTGTCGAGAAACTGGAGGATGCACATGTTCGGGTCTGAACTGGCATAGACCTTCTTCGAATATCCTTCGCAGATCAACTCCTTCTTTTCCATACAGATACCTCCTTTCAGGTAGTTTTTCCTCTATCCCAGTCCGGCGCGTTGAAAAAGGTAGTCCACGTTTTTCAGATGGTGGTCGAGCTCGAAACAGGCCCGGATGCCGCTCTCGGACAGATAGTGTCGTATCCTTCCGTCTTTGAGAACCAGATCCAAAAACTGTTCGTCGCTGTCCCAGGCCTCCTTGGCTCTCTCTTGGACGAGTTTGTAGGCCTCCTCTCTTGCCAGGCCCTTTCTCACCAGTTCCAAGAGGAGGGACTGGGAGAAGATAGCGCCTCTTGTAGCTTCGATATTGTGTCGCATCCGTTCCGGGCAGACGGTCAGATTCTCCATAACGTGGATCAATGTGACGGCCATGTAGTCGAGGAGAATGGAGCTCTCCGGGATGATGATTCGTTCCACCGCGGAGTTGGTCAGGTCGCGCTCGTGCCACAGGGCCACATTTTCCAGAGCTGCCAGAGCGTTGCCGCGAACCACCCGGGCCAGCCCGGCGATCCGTTCACACAGGATGGGGTTCCGCTTGTGGGGCATGGCCGAAGAGCCCTTCTGGCCTTTGGCGAAAGGCTCTTCCAATTCGCCTATTTCGGTGCGCTGGAGGTTGCGGATCTCGGTGGCGAATTTGTCCAGGGAACTGGCGACGATGGCCACGGTGGTCATGTATTGGGCGTGCCTGTCCCGTTGCAGGATTTGGGTGGACACAGGGGCAGGTTTGAGCCCTAACTTGCGGCAGACGTACTCTTCAACGAAGGGATCGATCTGGGCCATGGTGCCCACGGCTCCGGAGACCTTGCCGTGGGCGATGCAGGCCCTGGCCTGTTGGAGCCGTTCGATGTTGCGCCCGGTCTCCTCGTACCAGAGCGCCATCTTTAAGCCGAATGTGGTGGGCTCAGCGTGAACCCCGTGGGTGCGACCGATCATGACTGTTCTTTTGTGTTCGACGGCCTTGGCCTTGAGCCTCTCTTTCAAGGCGGCCAGATCCTCCAGCAGGATGTCACATGCCTCCCGCATCTGGAGGGCTAAGGCGTTGTCCACCACATCGTATGAGGTCATACCCAGATGGAGATAGCGGGATTCGTCTCCCAGACTCTCGGCCACATTGGTCAGGAAAGCGATCACGTCGTGCTTCGTTCGCTTCTGTTCGATCTCGTTGATCCGCTCCACATCGAAGCTGGCTTTTTGCCGGATGATCTCCACGGCCTCTCTGGGAACGATCCCCAGTTCGGCCTGGGCCTCGCAGGCCAAAATCTCGATGTCGAGCCATTTCTTGAACCTATTCTCTGCCGACCAAACACCGCCCATTCGGGGCAGTGTATAGCGCTCGATCACCATATTCACTCCGAGAATCGGTCAATTCAGTAAACCCGGTCAACATTTGGACTCATTCTTCCGGCGATCTCTCTTTATGGGGATGCCTCCTTCAGCCGGAGTTGGACCGTTCGTTCCTTTCCTTGGCGCTGGACGATCAGTGTGTACACATCTCCCACCTGCCCTTCGGCGAAGGTCTTGATCACATCATCGGTATCCTTCACCTTTTCGCCGTTCACATCTTTTATGATATCGCCCACCTTCAGGCCGGCCTCTTCGCCCGGGCTGCCCGGATCGATCTGGGAGATGATGGCCCCCTCCGTCGATTTCAGATCGAGGCTCTGAGCCATAAGCCAGTCGATGTTCTGAATGGAGATACCTGTCCAGAAGTCGCGGATGCGGCCGTAGCTCAGGAGCTCCTCGGTCACCTTTTTGGCCTTGTTGATGGGGATGGCAAAGCCGATACCGATGGAGCCTTCGGAATACTGGCCGCCGGTGAAGATGAACGTATTGATGCCGATCACCTCGCCGTTTGAGTTGACCAGGGGGCCACCACTGTTGCCTAAGTTGATGGCCGCATCGGTCTGGATCATGTCCTTGTAAATCCTCCCCCCACGATTGGACTCAAAATCCCTGTCCACCGCGCTGATGACGCCCACGGTCACAGTCGGTTTCGACTTGTCCAAGACAAATCCGAAGGGGTTGCCAATGGCGATGGCCCACTCACCTATGATGAGCTCGTCCGAATCGCCCAGGGTAGCGTGCGGGAGGTTCTCCTCTTCAATCTTGATCACCGCCAGATCCAGCCGTGGATCGGAGCCGACCAGTTCCCCCTTTGCCTGCTTGCCGCTGGTGAGGGTGACCACGATCTCCTGAGCGTTCTCGATGACGTGCTCGTTGGTCAGAATGGAGCCGTCCTGGCTGATAATGAACCCTGAACCGATGCTGTACACCCTCCTCTTGTATTCCCGACGAAATTCGGGGAAAAAACGCCTTAAAAAGGGGTCGTCGAAGATCGATGGGAACACTCGGGTGCGAATGATCTGGGTCACGGTGATGCTCACCACAGCCGGCTCAACCCTCTCAATAGCCCGAACAATAGCGTTGCGACGGGAACTGGTGATCTCCTCTTCAAGGGATTGGGAAGCGAGGGCTTCCGAAGCGACGGCTTCCGAAGCGACGGCTTCCGAAGCGACGGCTTCGTCCGATCGGGAAGTATCGGAATGAAGGGGGTGTGGAGCTGTGGCAGGCACCAGAGTTCGAGGACCGGGATGCTCTTTTCGACCGATAGTATTGACCCCCAGGAGCACGGCCCCGGCGATGAGGGCCGCTCCGAGCACAAACGTCCTCAGGCTCACTGCTCTTCTGCGTCTCCTCTCTTCCATACCGTTCTACCTCAATGAGGTTCGCTTGGTGACCTTTTCCCAGTCCTCTTTGAAGCGTCTTATTCCGATATCGGTCAAAGGATGCTTCACCAGCAACTGGATGACCTTGAAGGGGATGGTGGCGATGTGGGCACCGGCGAGGGCTGCCTCCACCACATGGAGGGGATGGCGGACGCTGGCCACAATGACCTCGGTGTCGAATCCGTAGTTGTCGTATATGGTGACAATCTGGCGGACGGAGTCCATGCCGAAGTGGCTCATATCGTCCACTCGGCCGACAAAGGGGCTGATGAAGCGGGCTCCGGCCTTGGCAGCCAGAATGGCCTGGCTGGGCGAGAAGACGAGGGTCATGTTGGTCCAGATCCCCTCCTGGCCGAGGGTTTTGACCGCTTTCATCCCCTCAATGCTCATGGGGACTTTGATGGTGATATTCTTTCCAATTGCGGCCAGGTCTCTGGCTTCTTGGACCATGCCTTCGGCCTCTTCGCTGACGACTTCCGCGCTGACGGGGCCTTCGACCAGGGAGCAGATTTCAGTCAGGATTTCGCCAAAGGTCCCTCGCTCTTTGGCCATCAGGGTGGGATTGGTGGTGACCCCATCGACAATGCCCATGCTGACCGCTTCTCGGATCTCATCCACATTCGCTGTGTCGATAAAGACCTTCATCGATCTTCCTCCTTTGGGGGAAGACTCTTACAGTATGGCGGCAAGTTTTCCCCTCGATTTCTCAATATTTCACCTCTACCAGACAGAGCCCCTGGGCTGGGGCAGTCGGTCCGGCCTTGCGTCTGTCTTCGGCTTTCAAAATTTCCTGAACCGTTGAAACTTCCCACCGGCCTTTTCCTACCTCCACCAGCGTTCCCACAATGGTGCGGACCATATGCTGTAAGAAACGGTCGGCTTCGGCTTCCAGGGTGAGCTCACCGTTCTGTTCCGCCCAGTGTATGTCGAACAGAGTGCACGTGGGATCTTTCATCTCCGTCCCGGCTGCGCAGAAGGAACCGAAGTTATGCCTGCCTCGAAGGGGCTCGGTAGCCTGGGCCATTTTCGAAACGTCCAACGGGTAGTTCACGTACCAGGTGAACTGTCTGCCGATGGCCCTCTTCCGGCGGGTGATGCGGTACATGTACCGCCTGGATTTGGCGTCGAATCGGGCGTGAAAAGTGGAATCGACCTCTATGACCTCTTGAATGACAATGTCACCTGGCAGAAGGCTGTTCAGGCCTCGGTATATGGTGTCCACATCCAGGTCAGAATCGGTCTTGAAATGGGCCACCTGGCCCAAGGCGTGAACTCCGGTGTCCGTTCGTCCGGCTCCGATGACATCGGCATCCCTGTTCAGGAGGGTGCGCAGGGCCTTTTGCAACTCCCCCTGGACGGTACGCCTGTCTCTTTGAACCTGCCAGCCGAAGAGATCGGTCCCATCGTATTCGATGAGCAGCTTAATGTTTCGCACGGAAATCGATTTCCGCGAATCCTCCCTCGGAAAAGGTCCCCGTCTACCCGATGATGAACCCACTGAGACAGAGCATCCCTGTGGCGGTGAGGGCCACATAATCTCTCCCCCCAAATTTCAGTTCATGGAACTGGGTTCGGCCTACTCCACCTCGATAACAGCGGGCATCCATGGCCGCGGCCAGTTCGTCGGCCCGGCGAAAGGCCGACAGAAACAGGGGGACCATCAGGGGGATCAGAGCCCTGGCACGTCTCACCGGACCTCCGCAACCATGAACCCCCCGGGCCAGTTGAGCCTTTCTCAATCTGTCGGCCTCTTCAACCAGTGTCGGGATGAACCTGAGGGCGATGGTCATGATCATGGCCAGCTCGTGGGCCGGAAGCCTGAACCGCCGCAGAGGTTTCAGCATCCGCTCCACACCATCGGTCAACTCCGTGGGCGAGGTGGTCAAGGTGAACAGAGCCGCAGCCACAATC
>JBHIER010000055.1:0-11677 GCA_046760705.1 bacterium | reverse complement strand
TATTATTTCTGATCTTAGGAAGGTGTTGCCTACCAAAAAAAAATAGGACATTGGAAATACGATAAGGTCTTTTATGGAAGTAGTAGCCATCGCGCTGTATTGGAACCGATTCAAACCGCGACATCGCTCGAAGGACAGATTGAAGAGTTGAAAACTGTTCTAGAATAGAACGGGAACCTTCCTGTCACCTTGATTGGTTTCTCTTGGGGAGCCTGGCTCAGTTTTATATTTGCCGCTGATTATGCTGCATTCGTAACAAAAGTGATACTCATCGGAAGTGGCCCCTATGAAGAAAAATATGCTGCAAGAATTGGAGAGACCAGGTTAAACCGTCTCAGTGAGGAGGAGAGAAGAGAGGTCAAATCTCTCATTGAAATTTTAAACAATCCCGCGGCTGAAGGCAAAAGCACGGCATTTGCGCGGTTCGGAGCATTATTCTCAAAAGCCGATGCCTATGACCCAATAATATGCGAATCCGATGAATCCGAAGTAATTGATTGTCAGGTTGACATCTTTCAAAGCGTGTGGAAGGATGCAGCGGAACTGAGAAGGAGTGGGAAGCTTCTGGAATTCGGAAAACATATCAAATGTCCGGTGGTTGCGATCCACGGCGATTACGACCCTCGTCCGGCCGAAGGCGTCCAGAAGAGAAGAGAGCAATAGCAAGGTATAGTGTCGCCTAAACGGCGGCCATCGTAAATTCATCCACGAATATCTTTCCTTGTCACAGAGTCACGACCAGGAGCAAAAACCGTTTGCTTTCCCGAAAGAATTGAACTATTTTTAGATGTGCGCGATGGGCAACCAATTCACTTCACAAGGAGGTCGTTATGCTCAAAAGGATTGTATTTGAGATGTCTCTGCTGTTCATTTTGGGACTGATGGCGGGCCCTGTGCCAGCCTGGGCTCAGCACAGAGCCGATGTGGAGCACGTCGCTAACCAACTGAAAAAGCTGGTTCCGGTGGTCATCACCTACGATGAATCGATCCTCTCGCCCGAGGAGAACCGGGTCATCGCCAAGCTCGTCGAAGCCTCCCGCATCATGGACGAGATCTTCCTGCGGCAGGTTTACGGCGAGAACCCGGAACTGCGGGAAGCACTGGCGCAATCCACCGACCCGGAGTCCAGAAGGGTTCTGGAATATTTTACCATCATGTTCGGTCCTTTCGACCGCCTCGATGAGGATCGGCCGTTCCTGGGAAAAGAGAATAAACCTTTGGGCGCCAACTATTATCCGGAGGACATGACCAGGGAGGAGTTCAAAAAGTGGCTCAAGGACCACCCCGAGGACAGAGAGGCCTTCGAGAGCAACTTCACCCTCATCAGGCGGCAGGGAGAGAGGCTGGTGGCCGTCCCCTATTCAGAGGCATACAGAGAGTGGCTGGAGCCGGCGGCCAAGACCCTCAAGGAAGCGGCCCGGATGACGAAGAACGCCTCTCTGAAAAAGTACCTCGCCTCCCGGGCCGAGGCCTTTCTGTCCAACGACTATTTCCAGAGCGACATCGACTGGATGGACCTGGAAGGGCCCATAGAGGTCGTCATCGGCCCCTACGAGGTTTACGAGGACAAACTCTTCGGCTACAAAGCCGCTTTTGAATCCTTTGTGACTGCGGTGGACCCTGTGGAGAGCAAAAGGCTCGCTACTGTAGCCAGATATCTCAGCGAGATGGAGCGAAACCTGCCCATTCCCGATGAGTACAAAAACCCTGACCGACCCACTTTTTCACCCGTCAAGGTGGTTCAGGAGATCTTCACCGGAGGTGACACCAAGGCCGGGATTCAGACCACAGCTTTCAACCTCCCCAACGACGAGCGGGTCAGGGAGGCGAAGGGGAGCAAGAAAGTGATGCTCAAGAATGTGTCCGAAGCCAAATTCAACAAGTGTTGGATCCCCATTGCCGACATCGTCCTTGACCGTGCTCAGCGTCAGGAGGCCTCCTTTGAGGCATATTTTACCCACGTCCTCTTGCACGAGATATCCCACGGCCTCGGGCCTGGAAACATCACCCTGGCCGACGGCACCAAGACCACGGTCAACAAGGCCCTCAAAGATGCCTATTCAGCCATCGAGGAGACGAAAGCCGACGTCCTTGGGATCTACAACATCCAGTTTCTCATGGACAAGGGTGTTTATCCCAAGGACTGGGAACGGATGGTCTATATTTCATATCTGGGTGGCATGTTCCGATCGATCCGCTTCGGCATCAATTCAGCCCACGGGCGGGCCAATGCGATCCAATTCAACTATCTGCTGAGCAAAGGTGCCTTTAACATCGACGAAAACACCGGGCGGTTCAGCGTTAACTTCGACACCGTCAAGGGAGCGGTGCGGAATTTGGCCCACGACCTGCTGATGATCGAGGCCAAGGGTGATTACGAAGGGGCCAAAGCCTTCATTAATAGATATGGAAATATGACGAAACTGATGGAGGCCACGCTGGACAAACTGGCCCACATCCCCATCGACATCCGTCCCATCTATGCCGTCACCCAGTAGCCCCACGCCGCTTGACCCCGGCTGAGGGAAGGATAATTGGTGGCACAGCACGTAGTGGCCTTGGAAGATCCGCAAAGGGAAGAGCTTGGGTGTCTGCCCATCCGTATCAACTTGAAGATCGAAGAAATAGGTCGGTCTTGAGCGCCTTTCATACCAATCCCTTAATTTAGTCCTCTCCTTTCCAGCAAGGCATCAATCTTCGGTTCAGCCCCGCGGAAACGTTTATAGAGCGTCGCAGGATCTTCCGTCCCCCCGGCAGCCAGAATGTTCTCTCTAAAGGCCTGTCCAGTCTTCCGGTCAAATAGGCCTGCCTCTTTAAATGCCTGGAAAGCGTCGGCATCCAGCACCTCCGCCCATATATAGCTGTAATACCCTGAAGAATAGCTGCCCGAGAAGATATGCCTGAAGTAGGGGCTTCTATATCTCACAACAATTTCAGGTATCAGTCCGATTCTGTTCATCGATTCGTTTTCAAATTCTATCGGGTCAAGTTCTTTGGCCTCCGTCAGGGTATGCCAGTCCATATCCAGGAAGGAGGCCGCCAGGTATTCGCTGGTTTTGAAGCCTTGGTTGAATTTGCTGGCTCGTTTTATCTTCTCGATCAGCTCAACAGGTATGGGCTCACCGGTTTTATAATGCTTTGCATACATTTTTAGCACTTCCGGATCAGACGCCCAGTTTTCCATAATCTGCGAAGGCAATTCGACAAAATCCCACGCGACGCTGGTCCCGGACAGTTTTTCATAGGTGCAATCGGAAAAAAGTCCATGAAGCCCGTGACCGAATTCGTGGAATAGCGTTGCCACCTCATCTAAACTCAGCAACGATGGTTGATCAGCGGTGGGCTTGGTGAAGTTGAACACATTGGTAATAACCGGGGTGACCTCCTTGCCTCCCTGCCTGGATTGCTCCCGATAGGCATTCATCCAGGCACCACCTCTTTTGCTAACTCTGGGATAGTAATCCGCATAAAGGATCCCGATATGTGTACCATCGGCCTCCTTCGCTTCAAACACTTTCACATCTTCGTGATATTTGGGAATGTCCGTTCGTTCCTCAAAAGTAATTCCCCACAGCTTATTGGCAACGGAAAAGGCGCCTTCTCTCACATTTTCGAGCTTGAAGTATGGCCTCAAGAGTTCGTCATCAAGGGCATACTTCTCTCTTTTCAGCTTTTCAGTGTAGTACCACCAGTCCCAGGGCTGCAGTTTGAAGTGCTTCCCTTCTTTATCAATCATAGCCTGGAGCGCTTTAGCTTCTTCCTTGGCTCTTGTGAGGGCGGGTCTCCAGAGCCGATTGAGCAGATCGTACACATTTTCAGGCTTCTTCGCCATCCTTTCTTCCAGCACAAAATCGGCGTGGGTCTTGTAGCCCAAAAGATTTGCCCGCCTCGTACGAAGCGCCGCCATTTTGGACAGAATTTCCTTGTTGTCCAGCTCGTTGTCATTGTTGCCGCGGTTTATGTAGGCTTTGAAGATTTTTTCCCTGAGCCCTCGTTTTTCAGAATACTGGAGAAAAGGAATCATACTCGGTTTATGCAGAGTAAATACCCATTTGCCTTCGTGTCCGCGTTCTTTGGCAGCTTCGGCACACCCATAATCACTGCCTCCGGCAGACCGGCAAGGTCCTCTTCCTTTTCAATGACCAGCTCGAAAGCGTTATTTTCTTTCAATATATTCTCACCAAATCGCAGTGAAAGAAGAGATAATTCTTTGTTGATTTCTCTCAGTTCAGCTTTCTCTTCCTCGTCCAGGTTGGCACCACCTCTTACGAAGTCCTTATAGTATTTCTCAAGAACCGCTTTTTGCTCCCGGTTCAAACTCAGCCAGTCTTTCCGCTCATACACGCTCTTTACTTTTTGGAACAATTTATTGTTCAACAGGATATTATCCTCGTGTTTCGATAACAGCGGAGTGATCTCTTTGGCAATCCTTTGAATCTCGTCATTGGTGTGGGCTGACTTCAGATTCTGAAAAACATTGTTTACTTTTGTTAGCAAAGTGCCACTGTTCTCCATCGCTTCAATTGTGTTTTCGAATGTGGGGGGCTCGATGTTATTTACAATGACTTCGATTTCCTGCTCCTGTTGTCTCATCCCTTCCTTAAATGCCGGCAGATAGTGTTCTTCCTTTATTTTATCAAAGGGAGGAACATTGAAGGGCGTGTTAAACTCACTAAAGAACGGATTCTGGGCTTGGCTTGAGCATGACCAGAACAATACACCGGCTGCGACGATTGTTAAAACAGTCTTCTTCATTTTGCTACCCCCTCTCGTCAGTTACTATCTATCACTCTTCCATCTCTTTGAATTCCCCAGCACTCTTTGTAAAGATAAACATTGATAATATTCCAACTATCAAGTGAGCAGCGAGTACAAACCATACATACTCAGAGTGGCCCGTATTTCGGAAGTATCCGTAAAGGGAGGTATAAACCACGCCGCTCAATGCGCCTCCTAAACCAATTGGGAGAAAGTTTGAACCCATGTATAGCCCTGCTTTTTCTTTGGGGGCGATCCAGGTGATATATTCCTGAATACGCGGCGAAGATATCATCTCGCCCACTGCGAAGAGGAAAATACCCAGAAATACCCATGCAGGGAATGAGATTTTTGCATAACCCAACAATAGGAGACCCAGAGTAGCGACAAACAGGCCAAATAAGAATGAAGGGATAGCTCTGAACCTTTCAAATATTCTGGAAACGAAGACCTGGAGAATCATGACGATATAACCAGTGTGTGAAATGGTTTCCCCGAGCATCCTTCTCACTCCTCCTTCATCGACACGTGAAAAAATGCTCGCGAAGCCAGCTCCGAATACACTTTTCACATTTAAGTAAAGCCTGGCGGTGTCAAGATTTCTATCTACATACATAGCAAGCAGGTTAAAGAAGGCCCAGAAGGGAAGCCAAAAGAACAATCCAAGCAGTACTAAGAATATGGCAAATTTCACATCAGAGAGGGCGATAACCAAATCCCTGAATTTCTTGCTCAGTGTAACGCCTTCAATCTCTCTCTTTGGTTCTTTGTAAAAGAAGATCGTAATGGACAACATAAAACCAACAGCGATTGCAGCGGCTAAGAATGCATGATTCCATGATATGGCTCTCAGCTTACCAGCCACAATCGGTCCGAATGACGCACCAACATTTACCATTGCATAGAAGATACCAAAGCCGAGGGTCTTGTTGGTCTTATCCGTAACGGCTCTTACTGTCCCAGAGATGAGGGGTTTGAAGATACCAGCGGCAAGAGCAATACTGAGCATTGTGAGGGCAATTCCTGAGAACGATTTTGTGACAATCAACAGTAAGATTGACGGCAGATAGGCCAAATAGGAGATGATCAGAACTCTTTTGAACCCAAACCTGTCAGCAAAAGTTCCAGATATGACTGGAATTACATACGAGAACAGTAAGAATATGCTCTGCACAATTCCGAGTTGAGCTTTCGTATACCCGAGGTATTCCATGTAAATACCAAAGCCCATGTAAATTCCGTAATAGGCAAATCGCTCAAGCACTTCGACTGAATTTGCAACCCAAAAAACTTTCGGAAATAGTGTTCTTTTTTTCATAGTCTCCTCAAAGGAAATAGTGTTCTTTTTTTCATAGTCTCCTCACAGAATTCATTTGATACCCTACGCTCATTCTTTATTTCAAATCACGTAAGAGTTCCCCAACGACTGCATCCCAACAGGGTTTGGAATAAGAGTGAAGCATGAAGATTTTTACCTGCGCGAACCATCCCAGGCTTATACATTGGTTTCCCCATGAAGTACCAGAAAAAGAGACCGATGCCCCAAGGCATCCTCGGCGATGTCCAGGTCGTAATCTGCCTGTAACCCCATCCAGAATTGTGCTGACGTCCTAAAGAACTTCGCCAATCGTAAGGCCGTATCCGCAGTAATAGGCCGTTTTCCAAGCACAATCTCGTTGATGCGCCGGGTATGGACGCCAATCGCCAGCGTCAGTCGATCCTAACTGAGCCCCCACATATTATGGCCCATCGGATGACGAAGCTTCGTCCTCTCAGCCGCGGTTGGACCACGACATAGTGCAGGAAGATGTTACTCAATAACGATGAGATCACTCCTCCTTATGGCGCCCCCAACGTATTCACTCTCCTTTTGATTCACGTTGTAAGCAATCCCTGATCAATGTTGTGGAAGAGCCCCGTAATATCCGGGCTGACTATCCAGTTTATCCTCAGCCTAATGAGCTCTTCACGGAGCCGTCTAATCGCTCTGTGTTGGCTCCTGCCCTTCCGGAAACCATGGGAGAGATCGTAGAACATCTGCTCATAGATCGGCTCAAGAAGCATCACCACCGCTCGTTGCACGATCTTGTCCTCGACTCTTGATCCCGCGCTACTCCTCATCTTCCGGGACCTTCGCAAGGAGACAGTTGGTTCTTCCATTCCTGTCGCGAACTTGATTCGGGATCCCCGAGTTACCCCATTGAGCACATGCCCTGAGCTAAGACCCCTGTCTGCGAGCTCGCACAGGCAGGCCGGTGGTGACGCCTATCTTTATCTAACCATCTGCTTCAGGATCCCAAAAAACGCCCTCCTTCTCAATCGCCTCCTTCATTCGCTTCAGGCCTTCGATGATGTTCTCCTTTGAAGTGGCATAGGAGAGGCGGATGTACTCGTCGGTCTCACCTTCGTTCCTGACACCGAAACAGCTTCGGGCCAGAGTAGCCACACCGGCTTCGTGCAGCAGATAGTGCTGCAGTTCATCGGCATTTTTGAAACCAAGATTTTTACAGGCCTGAGTTACGTTTGGGAAAACGTAGAATGCGCCATTCGGCGTAAGACAGGTGACGCCTTCAATGTCGTTGAGACCTTTGACAATGAGGTCTCTTCTCTCCTTGAACTCCTTCACCATGGCCTGCGAGGGTTCCTGTGGACCATCCAAGGCCTCGATGCCGGCGTACTGGGTGAAGGTGGCTGTGCAGGAGTTGGAGTTGGTCATCAATCTGGTGATCCAGACGGCCATCTCTCTGTTCATGACACCGAAACCCAACCGCCAGCCTGTCATGGCATAGGTCTTGGAGTGGCCATCTAAAAGGATCGTTCGCTCTTTCATCTCAGGCAGAGAGGCGATACTCAAAAACTCGCCCTCGTACTGCATGCGCGAATAGACCTCATCGGATAAGACCCACAGGTCGTGCTCGATGGCCACCTCGGCCACGGCCTCCAGATCCGACTTGCTGAGCACACCTCCAGTGGGGTTCTGGGGTGAGTTGAGGATGATGAACCTCGTCTTTGGCGTCACTCTCCGCTTGAGCTCCTCGACGTCGAACCGGAATTCCTTCTCCTCGAGCAAAGGTGTGGGCACAGCCCTGGCCCCGACGAAGTTGATGACCGACTCATAAATGGGAAACCCGGGGTTCGGATAGAGCACCTCATCGCCTTCCTCCACACAGGTCAAGAGGCTGAAGAACATGATCGGCTTTGCTCCCGGAGTGACCACCACTTCATCGGGCTCAACCGGGATCCCCCTCGTCTCTGAGATGTACCGACAGATGGCTTCTTGCAAGGGACGGATACCCGCCGACGGACCGTAATGGGTCTGGTTCTCCTCAATAGCCTTAATCCCGGCCTGCTTGATGTGCTCAGGCGTATTGAAGTCAGGCTCCCCGATGGAAAAACTGACAATATCCCTCCCCTGTGCCTTCAACTTTTCAACCTCAGCCAGAACGTCAAAGGCCGTCTCCGTTCCCAATTGACTCATTCGTTTGGCAAATTTCATCGATCGCTCCTTTTTAAATCTCACGCTCTCAGGACGGTGCTAAGGTTTCTAAAATCTCTTCTCAAAATAGTCTCGCAGAATTTGGAGGTGATCGAAGGCGATCTCTTCGGGAAGATCGGTGGACGTAAAGACCCCTATTTCGGAGGCGTCATCTGCGGCTTTTGGAACTCCGCTCGCCTCAGCGACAAACACGGTGGATATGCTATGGTGTCTCGGATCGCGCTCCGGATCGGAGTACGTGTGGAATTGCCTCTTTAGTCGGACATCCAGGGATGTCTCCTCCCTGGCCTCCCGGACAGCAGCAGCTTCCACTGTTTCGCCCACATCCACAAATCCCCCGGGAAGCGCCCAGCCGTGAGGAGGATTCTTACGTTTTATTAAAACAACGCCACCACCGACTTCGATAATGATGTCAACTGTTGGGGTAGGGTTTTGCCAGTCCACCAATTCTTGCCCGCAGTGCGGGCAGCTCTTATGGGTCTTCGGCATTATGGACCTTTCAGTTTATCGGCCAGGGCTCCTTCTCCCGGGCCGTGCCTATCGCTGGCCTTTGGGACGGCCGCGACTACTTGTTCACCTGGCGACCGAGCGCCCTTTCCACCGATCCCACACAATGGTTCTGGTACCGCATTTCAGAGCTGGCCTTTCAAACCTCTGAGCCTGACTTCGACCCATCAAGCACCCCTTCAGGTTCCCACAAGACCGCTCACAGGTGAGTGGACCGTAAATTCCTCCCTCCATTCCCCTCGCTTTTGCAAGTTCAACAACGATCACCCCATTTTGGGCGGAACGAAATATAATTGAAATGTTCCCAAAAATCAACAGTTTTTGAACCTTCGGCATCTTTCCGGACCCCCACTCGCGGAGTGGGTCTTTGAAAACCCACATTTCATCATTCAAAATACAATCCCGAAAAGAGTCCTTCTGCACCCCATGAATCGAGATCGAGAAGACCGACCCTGGGACTCGGAAATGCACTCGGAAAATGGTTGGATCAGAGACGGTTTTAGCGTATATTTGAGTTTCCTAAAAGGATTCGTACCGAGTACGTAAGAAGAAGGGTCAATTGGGACGTTCGTCGTGCTTTCAATCGAAAGGGCCCGGAGGGTTTCCTCGGGCCGAACCGCACTTCAATAGCGATAAGATCATCGTGCTGGGCAGGAGAACGGAGAGGGCCTCACGAGTGGTCTTTAGAATCAAACCTTCCCCCTGAGTAGGGGAACCTGAACCGATGGTAGACGAAAAGGCAATCGGTGCAACAAAGGAACCGTATGTTAGCTGACAGAATCCGACAGATCGGATTTTCGCCCACCCTCAAGATCACAGCGAGGGCCCAAGCGATGCGGGCCGAGGGGATTGACGTCGTCGACCTCAGCCTCGGCGAGCCGGACTTCCCTACCCCGGAAAATGTTAAAGAGGCGGCCAAACGGGCGATCGACGAGAATTTCACCAAATATACCGCCAACGACGGCATGCCGGAACTGAAACAGGCGATCATTCAGAAACTCTGGACGGACAATGGCTTGGAGTACGAGCCGAGCGAAATTATTGTCTCCAGCGGGGCCAAGAATTGTCTCCTCAACCTTGCGGTCTCTCTGTTGAATAAAGGCGAGGAAGCCATCATCCCTGCCCCCCTACTGGGTCTCTTACCCTCCGATTGTAAATCTGGCCAGAGGCAATCCAACGGGTTCAGTTTCGTCAGCGTCGCCTCTCTGGGCAAGAAAATCAAAGAGCGCACGGTCATTATTAACGGTGTCTCCAAGGCGTACTCCATGACCGGCTGGCGGATCGGGTACGCTGCCGGCCCCAAGGAGCTTATTAGCGGGATGGACAGAGTGCAGAGCCACAACACCTCCAACGCCTGCTCAATCTCCCAGAAGGCCAGTCTGGAGGCCCTGACCGGTCCTCAGACTGATGTAACCATGATGGCGGCCGAGTTCCAGAGGCGGCGCAATGTCATCCTCCAGAGATTGACCGCCATCCCTGGGGTTTCCTGCATGAAGCCGAGGGGGGCCTTCTACGTCTTTCCCAACTTCACCAACTATTTTAATAGGGAATATGAGGGCATCCAGATTCGCAACTCTTACGGAATGGCCTATTTCCTGCTGAAGCAGGCCCGGGTGGCGGTGGTCCCCGGGGAAGCTTTTGGGACCGAGGGCTACATCAGGCTCTCCTACGCCACCTCCATGGACCGGATCGCCGAAGCCGTGGCCAAGCTGGAGCCGACGAGAAAAGCGAAGGTGATCGCCCTCAACAACACGATTACCCTGTGTAAGTCCTTCATCGAGACTGAGCCGGCGGTCAGTGCCCAGATGCGGGACGGACTTGTGGCCGAAGCCGAGTCCCACCTGACTCACGACAACTACTTCGAGTGGAACGTCAGCATCTCCGGGGTGGCCATTCAACTACGGACCAACCTTCAGCATCTTTACGATTTCTGGGTTGAGAACTGGTATCCGGCCCAGTTGGAGGCCGATGTCGAGCCCCGTGGCGTCATCTACGCCGTGGGCTGCATCCCTGGCCGCCAGCAGCGGGCCTATTACAACTCCGAGTCCCGCACAGCCATATTCTTCAAATCGGCCTTCTACGGCCAGCTCCGGAGCCTGGCCATCGGAATGGCGGCAGATATTTCAGAACGCCTCTTGGAGCTTCATTGTGTTCGGGGGTTCTGCGTCGATATCGGCGGCGACGGGCTGATACTCATCGCCCCGCCGGGCACCGGAAAATCTGAACACCTGGCCGCTTTTCTCAGGACGAAGGAGGTCAAGCTCGTCTCCAACGATGTGGTCTTTATCCGCTATCTTGGCAGCGAAGCTTTGGCCGACACGCCCGAGCGGAAGCTCTACCAGCGGACTGACTTCGTCAGATTTTGTCCCAATTTCGCGCCCCTTTTCGATAGAAGCAAGTGCGAGAATGTGGTCACCAAGAGGGAAGAGTGCACCAACGTTCCCTGTCAGCAGCAGGACAGTTGCCGTCTCGACCGCGGCTCTCCCTTCTGTTACGAGGCCTCTGACAAATCATACGCCATGCTCGACCCATATTGGATCGGCGGCCCGGCCAAACATACCAAACGGACCTCCCTCAGGTGGGTATTCCTCCTCAGCCGCGATCCTGTCGCACCGCCGATAGCAAAACTCAAGCCCGAGGAGGCGATCAAGATTCTGGAAGAGGGCCGGTCTGATACTTCTACAGGCGGAATCCGGAACGAGCCTTTCTTCAATCCTCATCTGCTCCTTCGCACCCCTGAGCGCATTGAGCTGCAGAAGCGGCTCTTCGGACGTCTTTTCAAAGCCGCCTCTGTCTACGGTGTCAACACAACCGTTCACTCTGCCCGGGCGATCCAGACTCGCATCCGCCACATCATCACCGGCAATGAGGCGGAAGGTTGAGGTAGCATAATGCAATTTTTGGAATGAGTTTATC
>JBHIER010000054.1:0-11883 GCA_046760705.1 bacterium | reverse complement strand
CGCCATCCCGTTCCTTGACCACCCGGTAGCCGGCTTTTCTGATCTCCTCCAGGCTATTAAGGCCGGGATTGTTCACGATACGGTCTCGGATTTCAGCGAATTTCATGGCTCATTCCTTGTGAACCTTGAAAATGCTGGCAATCAAAATTAAATACTCAACTAAGCATACGATAAATCTGGCCGCCCGAATAAATCTGGCATCTGCCAGATTTGAATCTGGCAATCGTCATATTAATCTGGCGTGACATAATGTGTGGCTCGCCCTTTACCTACCTGGAGCAGGCGCCCAGCCCTTATTAACTTGCCTAAAAGTCTCTTTGCTGCGTCGATATTCACACCCAAAAGTTCCCGCACCTGGCGATTGGTGATACTGCCGTGACGGTGAACAAATTCTAGGATGAGTTCCTCATAACGCATGACGTCGATCCCCTTCTCCCTGATGTAGGCGACCGATTCACCGAGTTCGCGATAGACCTCGCCGCTCAGGCGATAGACCTCGCCGCTCAGGCGATAGACCTGCCCTTTGCGCACACCACTGCGTTCCAGCAGCCCGTAGCGAACCATTTGCATCAGCACTTCCTGCGTCCGCCGCCGATCCAGTTGAAGGAGAGACGCAGCTTCTGGAAGCGATAGTTCCCGCTGATGTCTCAGGGACGAAAGAACAAGGAGTTCCTCTAATCCTAATGATTGACCTTCTTTCTCCCGTTTCTTGACGGAGCCCACGAAGGGCTTATCCAGGGTCCCGTTGTAAAGGGTTACTCGAACGGAGTGTCCATCTGTCCAGTAGGCAGGTGGAGATTTACCACAAGCCAGTTGCAGGTAGAACATCCTCTTGACGCCCATTCCGGCTTTCTCAATCAGCCCGATCCGGCGGAGTATCTCCGCCAAATGCCGGTTGCGAGGATGGGAATCTTGCCTGAGGATGTTTTCCGGTGTAACACCGGCAATAAATCCGCCTGGATTGCTGACCTCCAGCCGATTGGGGTAGTGTTTGACAAATACAGAGCCCGGACTCAAGTAATCCCTGTGCAGGACGGCATTGAGGACTGCTTCCCGATAGGTCTCTTCTGGGAAATCTTTAATTTCGTAGTGAAAGAGCCCTATGCGGATGGTGACGATACGATTGTAGAGCTCGATGTTTCGGTACACTTCCTCCAGGGCTTTAAGAAGCCCACAAGTGTAAGTCTCACGGCGTTCGTACTCCACTTCACTCCTCATCCGAAGGTATTGCACCTCATGGAAGGACAGGTAGTGCTGGATAACTTCCTCATTCCCCACAAGTAAAATGCCTGCAAGGGTGGGTTTGTTGTTTTGAACTATCCCCACCTGCTCTAAAAGTTCAGGTTCCTGGAGCCTGAGGAGCGGGGAATTGGGGTTTTGGGTTTGAATCAAGCGTTTGAGGCGTTCGATCTCAAAAGGATCAAGGGCCTTTTGCGGAGGTTCAGGAACAACCTGGGCCGTGATATCCACCAGACCTGTTTCCACCAGACGCCGCTGCCGCATTGAACCTATCATGGGTTTACAATCAGTGCCGATGCGGATCTTAGCAGTTCCATCAGTAGTGGTGTGAACTCCTACTCCCTGGGGGATGTGAACCAGCACGAGCCGAACACCCATGTCCTCCAGGGAAATTTCTTCCACATCCACAAGGATCTTGGGATCGGTGGCCTCATAAATTCGTGAGCGGATCTCGTGGATGTTGTATCCTGCACATCCGGTGATGGCTTTGTCTTTACCGACTACATTATCCCTTACCCCTAAGACGATGGTGCCACCTCTTTGATTGGCAAAACAGACCGAATACTCGATGAGGAGCTTGCATAACCGGTTTTTATTTGGAAGCCACTCCTTGAACTCCAGGGTTTCAGACTCAAGCTTGTGCGCCCTGTAATCATCCAGTTTGTCTAAAAGTTTAAGAATTTCCTCACGCGAATGGCGCATAGGTTACTCCTTTATCGAGTCTGTAATATCCTCCACGATGATGGGCTCATCACCATAGATAAGGCATTTATATCGCTTTGCCTTTCCCAGAATCTTGAAGAATATATCCGGCGCCCGCAGGTATTTTCCGCCCCATTTGCTGCCGATATACGGCAGATGCTCCGGCTCTTTGAGTAACGTCTCCTTCTCGGCTGTATTAACCCCGTCCTTGAGAAGCTCTTTTCTGGTTATGGGAAAGACACGATAATCCTCCGTGCTATTGACTTTGGACGATTGTTCAATCTCAATCAGGTTGTCTGGACTTAATAATTCGTCAAAGGGTTTCTTGTAGGTGACAAATCGTATAGTGTTATCCCCCGGCTTCTCCGGTCGCTTTATGGCCACGATCACCGTATTCACATCCGATTCCTTGAAGGAGCGCTTGGCCTGATTGTCAATAACATAAAGGGGCTCTAAATTTTTCAGAAGAAACTCCTGCAGAGGTGCACCATAACCCACATCGAGCCAGGAGTTGGAGTTGATGAAACAGAAGACTCCACCGGGACGGAGCAGGGCCAGGCCGTGGTAGTAGAAATAGACATAAAGATCGCTCTTTTTGTCTATTCTTATGAAATCCCCCCACTGCATCTTTACCGAACGCTCAAGTCGCTCTTTATACTCCCTCTTTTTTGCTCGCCAGGTTTCTGCATCGTGATCTTCCTCCCTTTCAAGCGGTGGAGCAACCTTCTCCTGACGCACATAAGGGGGATTGCCGATCACGATGTCAAAGCCGCCTTTCTCATTAAAAATCTCGGCAAAGTCAATCTCCCAGAGGAAATAGTCTTTCGTTCTCCTACCTCCAATATCCTTTAGGACTTGATGTAGCTTGGTCCTTTCCAGTTCTAACTCCTGAGTTTTCCCCTTTATCCTTCGCACTTCTTCTTTGAAGAGGTCTTCCTGCTCTGGAGTGATTTTTATCAGCTCCATCTGCTCTGCTGGGCGACGGATTTGCTCCTCCAACTTCTCAATTTCCCTCTCTAATCTTTGGGTCTCGTCCCCAATAATATCGCTGAAAAGCTCGTTCTCCAGAGCTTCAATTCTTTCTTTCTCACTCAGATCGGCACTTCTGCTTCCGAAATAACTCGCTTTCTTATCTATTAGCCCGGTGATTCTTCCCTTCGCTTTTTCAGGAATGTGTTTAAACTTTCCCCGCAAAGACAAAGGAACTCCAGCGATCTCTTCCACTAAGCTGTCCCCCTGCCGCATCTTGAAGGTAAGGTTTGGAAGGAGCGGGTGTTGGTAGATACTGGCCGTCCTTTCGATAAGCTCTTTCTCTTCAGTCTCAATAATAAGAGAGAGCCACAGCCTGAGTTCTCCCACCATCACCGCCCAATCTTTCACATCCACACCGTACAGGTTCTCACGAATGACTTGGCTTTTGAGATCAAATTCGTTGACTTCTCGGTCAAATCTTTTGTTGATGCATCTATGAAGCTCAGTAAGCACATTCATCATGCCGACCAGAAAAGATGCTGAACCAACCGCCGGGTCTACAATTCGGACCTTGTCCAGTGCCGATTCAACTTTTCTGAGCTGGTCACCGGGCAGATTACTATCCTCAGAAGGCTCGAAAACGAATTGAATCAAAGCTTGTTTGGGAATCCCGGTGGTGTCATGAAGATACTCTGTTAGAGATAGCCTACACATGTAGTCAATCTCAATGCGTGGGGTATAGAAAATTCCTGCTTTACCCCTTTCTTCCTCAGAAATGAGGGACTCATACACCTTGCCCAGCATCTCAGGATCTACGGCCACCTCTACGTCAAGGGGGGTATCTTCACGGATGGTGAAGTTATATCGCTCGAGGAATCCTCTCTTTTTATTGAGAGGGTCCATTTCAAACAATAGCTCAAAGACCTTATCTGGGACTTCAAATCCTATCTTGTCCAGCTCATTTTCGGCGAAGAGTCCTCCGTTCAGGAAAGGCATGATGATAAAGGACTCTTTTATCCCATCTGGAATATTAAAATCCCTGATGTAAGCATGTCTTCCCGGGCCGTTCAATGCGTAGAAGAACAGACAACATAGCCAATCGGAATAAAAGGAGTCCCTCTTCTTGGCATACTTTTTATACTTCTCCCATAGATTCTTTATGTACCGTTTGTCCTGAATGTAATCCTTCCACTTCAGCCATCCCTTTTTCTGAACGAAATAAAGGAACATTATGCGTGAAAGGAGTTGCTGGGCAAAGCTGTGTACCTTCTGGTATGGGGCTTTATTCTGCGATAACAACTCCCCTTTTATAAAGTTTAAAGCCGATTTGTATGCCTCGAAGAACTCTTTGGTGACGCGCTCAACATTGAATGCTTCCAGATGCTTTTGCCAGATCAACTCAGCTCTTTGTTCAGTGGGAAGGATGGCGATGCTGTTCAGAACTTCGAGGTCGGTATGATACACGTTACTACGATCAACGAAGAGAATCCTGAATCGCAATTTTGTTTTGCCAGGCTCTATTGCTACCCGTTCCGGGCTCACGAAGGCAATCTCCTCCCAGTCAGTCGTAAACACAAAAAGATAATTCCCCTGCGGATAACGGCGGTAGAAGGGTTCGAGGACGGTGCGGAAATCGGTCCGGCGCATAGAGGAAGGCCTTATGAAGTAGATCTGAAAGTTGCGATCATAATCGGCCAGCAGGAAAGACTCCTGCATAAGGTTCTGAGCGCTTTCTGGAAGGCCCAGGTCAGGAATATATATGGATTGGAGTTTGGTATCATACCCAAGCCCACTTATGAACCCAACGAGATCCTTTAATGAATTCACACTGTGAATCTGTTCTGCGGGGATCGCCGTATCATTCATGTCGCCACCCTCTCCCGTGCATGATTTTTTTGGAAAATACCACCTGTGCGGCTCGATTCCGGCATCGCCTTTCCAAATAAATGGGAGGGGTCAAACCTTTCATTGCGAATTGAGGCATTGCTTCACATTCTCGCTTTCAGGCTTCCAACTCTCAAGTTCACTCCGTTTGCAGTTTCGTCGTTGAATAGATCAATGTGCGTCCCTCCTTATGCCCCGTGACTCTTGCTCTGTACAGTAAGAGCAAATAATCATAGCCACTGCTTGCTGCTTCGGGGCTTGTCCGGGATGGTCATCTCGATAAGCCCTGCTTCCAAAAGAGGGGTCAAGACTTAGTCCCTAAACTTGGTTCTGTTCTTTCGTCTCAAGGCCGCCATCAACTCCTTTATCCTCTTTTCTTCAAACAGGGTATGCAGGATTTTCACTTGGTCCTGACTTAGTCCCAACTTGGTCCCGACTTCCTCAGTTACAGCCGGAAAGAAGGTCACGAACACCGAGCCTGCGTGCTCAGACCACTTCGGGGCAGGATTCCCGTTCTCAGTGCACCAGTCAATGATATTCAGCGTGCCCATGCCCCACCGCTCGATGACGCCGCGCAGGTAGAAGGCTTTGCTGATCAGCGGATTGCGGGGCCTGGATGGATGCTCCCGCTTGAGGTCTTCGGGTTTCAGCCCAGAGGGCAGGGTTGCTTCGCTCCAGATCTCGAGACGGTCGTCGAAAATAGCCATTGTTGATCCCATTAACGGCTTCATGATCCCTTTTTCTCCCAGATCGCATCTCGACCAGGCTTCACGCACTCAACCTTTCCCTGCTGGCGAAGCTGACCGAGGGCACGCTTGATGGTCGGACGGCTGACGTTGGGGCAAGCTTTGGCCAGATCGGCGTAGCGAAAACGATGAGGCAACTTTTCGAAGGCAACGAAGACCTGTTCGGTTTTCGCGCCATGGGCTGTGGTGATCAGGCCAGTCCGCCGCTCGAACCCCCGGTAGGCACTCAGCAGCATGACACCCAAGAAGTACTCCCACCAGGGGATGATGTTGTGTTCAGCTTCGTGCCAGCCTTGGGACGAGGTATAAAGTGTGTCGTAATAGCTTTCTTTGGTGTCCTCGACGATCTTCTCCAGACTGATGTAACGACCCACTTCAAAGCCGGCGCGGTAGAGCAGCCACAGTGTGATCAGCCGGGCCATACGGCCGTTCCCGTCGTGGAAGGGGTGGATGCACAGGAAATCCAGGACGTAAGTGGGGATGAGAATCAATGGATCATATGGCCCTTCTTCCCATAAACTGTTGAACCGACGATGCAGCTTTTCCATGGCGTCGGGCGTCAGATGTGCAGGAACGGGTTGAAAGCGCACAACGACCGTGCCGTCGGGACGGGTTTCCCTGATTTCGTTGTTGGTGGATTTCCAACGCCCTCCTATACCAGGTACAAATTGGTAGAGATCCCAATGCAACTGCAATACGACATTCGTCGTGAACGGCATGTTTGCAGCATTGGCATGGATTGTCGCGAGAAGAAGACTCGTCCCAACATATCGTCTCCTTTTTCTCTTGCCATTTATGATCATACCTCCTTCAATTGGCTCATTTCGTCATATTAGAACAAGCGTTCTTGTTAAAAGACACTTTTGTTACTCCTTCCGTATGGTCACACTATAGCCCTTGAGAGTGAGTGGTCGATCTATGACGAGCGTGGCTGAGGAGAAAGTATTGTCGGAACCAGCCTTGAATATCAGGGTTGAATGATCCGGCGCCTCAGCGAGGGCCTCATCGATGTCACGGTATGGATCATCAGGTGTCCCATCTCCTGGCCCAGTTGACCCAACGAACCTCACCACATTTTCGGGGGCTATGTATCGAATAAAACAGTGGTTGGCATAGACCGGGTCGAACGAAACCCAGTCAATAGACCCGTTCACAGAGTTCATACCCCATTGTATCGAATCGGGCAGAAACGTTCGGTTATAAGCAAAAATAATCCACGAGTGAGCCATTTCCCATCCGTAATATTGAACGGGGCGACACCATTGGATCTCATCCATCATGTCGTTCACTCCCGATGCATAGTTACCGGTATCCTTCACTACGTATTTCACATCGGGATCGTAGCGGAAGTTGTTCTTGTATGCATTTACGGCTTCATCGGAGCCTGTTCCAGAGCCCTGAATTCCATAATCCATTCTGGTTGCTACACCGGCATGGTAACACAATGTGGCCACAGCTATATCCCCTGCATCTTGCGGATCTGTATGAACATCTTCTATCATGCTCCATTGGTACGTTGTGGCGCCAAAATTTGCGTTGCAGTTCTTTGTTGCTTGGTTAAGCCTGTTCCAGAGTGTCTCCAGAGCCTGGAGATAGTTTGGGTCGGTATCGTCAATTTCCCTTGCCTTCTCATAAAGACTATGATCCCAGTAGCCATTCATGCGTAGTTTACCTCCACCCGCAGCGGTCCATTCGAGACGACCTCCGCCAGCCCAATTTGGTGGAATGCCTGGGTCACTCGCCAAAGGTTCCTCGTCCCATGTGTTCCTCCACCGATAAAAGTATATTGTGCTACCACTTCCCTCACCGGTTATGGGCCATTGCCAGAATCGCATGATCCCGGCGAGCGATCCAGCAACACAACCGATTGCGCAATGCTCATCCGCACCGGGAGTTAGATCCGGGCAAAGGTCATTATAAGGTGACCATTGATGCCACAATGAAGTAAGATCAAGAGTCACGGCACTGGGACCTTCGAAAGTTCCCACTTTCCTTTGAGGGATGCCTCTGTTGATAAGGATCCTCCAATAGTTACGCCTATCCTCAAATACCTCGTTGTACTTAGCTAAACTTTCGCCCTGCCCTTTTTCAGCCTTTATCAGTCTTTGGGTCCTTTTGGCTATATCCTTAAGAAAATATTGATAGGCATGGTTCTGTGGATCGTATTGACCGCGTGGAGAATAGAGGTATACTGGCAAAAGCATGTCGTTGTTACCACAAAGACAGAAACCACCATTTGAAAGATGAGCAATGTAGGCTACGGCTTCTCCCTCAACTTCGTGACGTTCCATTCGCTCGATAGTGGCATCAGGCCGCGCATCTGCTGTTATATAACGAACCCAGGTTTCAACAGCAGTTTTCACCTCATGTTCACTGAGCTCTCTTGCCTGGAGAAACGAGGGACACAGAAGAATCCAGGCTATCAGTAGGGTACTCGAAGCCCAACGTGCTCCTGAAAATCGATTTCTATTCCATTTCATTTTCACAGCACCTCTTTACTGTAGGCAAACAAGGATGAGAACCAGTCCCTGTCCTTCATCAAGGTTCGTCATTGCTTTCCCTAAGATCGCACCCTGCGCACGTTCGTAATCCGTAGCCTTCATCGCATAGCCCGGCGTGGGAGATGTTGTCAGAAGATCACCTGGTTCTATGGAACCGTATGAAGCATCACAAAGACCGTATACGCGACCGGTGAGGGCTACCTGATGATCACCTTCGAAGGTATCCTCCTGCACCATCGCAATGCCTGGCTTGATCCCCCCGGCACCACTGACGATGCCGGCGACGCATCGATCGTATGCCCTGTCAGCAATCTTGAGTTTCTCAGGATTTTCAGGATCGATGACGACGACCATACCGGGTTCAATCGCATCGGGCTCCACAATGTCAAACGGCTCTGCAATGTCGCTTCCACCGGTGATCTGGAGCACTGAACATGTCGTCTTCCCGTCGTTTTCAACCTTAAAGACAGGGTGCCAACCACCTGTCCAGCTATCGCAGCGGAAAATGTCCCCATCGCCTTTTTGTGATACAAGCAGAGGTAGATCGTCAGAGGTGGCTTCGACAACCATGGCGAGACCATTGGTATGGGTATTCTTTATATAGGCAGTAGCACCACCTACACCACTGCCTGCTGATTCAACATAAAATCTGTGGCTTCCCGGGTTAGTTGCCCCGATGCCGACATTGCCCTGCACTAACATTCCGTTGGTCGGCGCAGTGGATGAACCTGAATATGCTGATCCTACTACCATCGCTCCTTCCACATCGAGCTTGTTTTTTGGATCCGTCGCTCCAATACCGATTCTGTCGCTAACGTAGGCCTTCCCGGAGAGGTAACTAGCCCATGTTGCACCGTTGGCGTCAGCGCGAATTGCATAATCAACACCTGATGAACCCCGGGCGTATATGCCGCTCCTACCAGTACCATCTGCAAATACCTGTAAAGCATCGCCGCCTGTACCAGTATTTTTGGCAAGTATTGCAGCACCTAAACTGGAGCCATCCCACAAGGCACGGATTGAGTAGGAAGCGCCGCCCTCTGCTTGTAATGCATTACCGGTTCCTCCTGCGTTCACATGTAACTTAGCGGTTGGACTCGTCGTTCCGATGCCGACTTTATCAGTGAGATGGGTGGGGTACATGGACCCTGTGCCCGCGCCTGTCCAGTCGTCGTCAGGACCGCCACCTCCCCCGACCACACTTTCAGCCACCGCCGCTCGAAAGGCATAGGGCACGCTCACCAGCCGATACCTCGGCGACAGCTCCTCCGGATCACCCGTCACCTGGATGCCCAGCCAAAAATTGCCATTGAAATCGAGTACCAATGGACTCTTCAACCCTAAAATGACCTGGTACAACCCGCCGTCGCACTGCACACTGTCCGTCTCCGACCACAGGGGCACTCCGCCCTCCTCTCTATCGTAGATCCGAAAGGTGATCTCGTATCGCCCGGTCAACGGATTGCCGGCGGGGTCATACAGCTTGCCCTGAAAGCTGATCAGTTGAGGCACATCAGTTAGGGCGACGGAGGCCATCGTCAGCACAACGGCGATGACCGGGCCAACAACCAAAATCTGCTTTCCCATTGTATCCCTCCTTATCGCTAACAATAATCTTCGTCTCAGATGGGATAATAGGTTAGGCTTTAATTCTTTCTCAATCCTCCGGAATATCGCCTCCCCCTTCTCAGCGAAAGTCCCCTTATCGATGGGTTGGTAAGTTATGGCTTGGTTTTCCATAGGAGTCCACCTCCTCAGTTCACGTTTGGAGTTAAAATGTCAAGCTTTATCTTTAAACGGCATGACTCTTTTATCCGGACATGTGTACATAGTCCCACCCAGATGGTGAAGGGTTTTTGCTTTTGGGTTGTCGACCCGCCAAAAATCATCGAAGAGGTCCTCTTCTACCGAAACCGCAAGGACCTCGCCCATGAAAAGAGTATGGTCCCCGACTTCATAAGATTCGATCAATTTGCATTCCAGGTGACCAATGCACTCTTTGATCAGAGGGGCTTTGACTTTGGCCGCCGGAATGGGTGTCAAATGATACTGTTCGAACTTGTTCGCCTCCCTTCCCGATACGGTCCCGCAGCCGTGGACCTTTTCCAGAAGAACCCGGGGTGGAACATTAACAACGAATTCACGGCTCTTTTTTATCAGTTGGTGTGAATACCTTTCAGGTGCAATGCTGACTGCCACTAAGGGAGGATGGTGGCTTACCGGCGTCTGCCAAGCCGCCGTCATCACATTCGGCCTGCCTTCGCTCTGAGACGTGATGAGCACCGCCGGCCCATGATTGATGAGCCGATTCGCCTTTGACAGGGGTATTTCCACTTTCATGGGGAGATCACAAAATTATTTCTTTTGAACAACCGTTTGGGGCGAGGGTTTCCAGACTTTGATGAAATGTCTTCCTCGAAACTCCTTCGGATACTGCTTCTTTGCCCGCCTCACCGCTTGAAGGGCATCCTTGTTTTCCCTGAAAATACAGTTATAAAAAAGCTGCGAAAAGATAGCCAGGTCATACCAGTAGGCCCGGTAATTGGCTCCGATAAAGAGTTCACACTGCGATTGCTCGACGAACTCCTTAGCGAATTCTTCCTTGCCCAATAAGCAGGCCGAGGCGAAGATGACTCGACCCTTCAGATAGCGATAGAGGCGATGCAGTTCGAGCTCCTCCACCGTCTCCACCAAGTCCTCCTCTTTGTTCGGCTCATAGACCACGTGTCGCATGTTGAAAGGAAACTCAATCCCCAGCTTTCCAGTTGGCTTATCCACGACGCCGTGGGCGGAGATGTGGATGAACTTCGACGGATATCTGGTGATGAGCACACCCATTTCGGCCGGAGTCCGAATCGAGAAGAACCGGAATGGAGCAGCCAACATGCGAAAGAACTCCTGCAACAGCCTCCCCTCAGAGGGCCCCTCCTCAGCCTCAAAGAAGGCACCTCCGGTATGAATATCATAATTGACTTCGAGTATCAAAACTGCTTTTTGCCATCGCATGGTCACCCTCCCCCCAATTCACATGCTGTCGTCCTGCTCGAGTGGGAGTTGCCCCTGTCTGCGTGCGACGCACAGGCAGGCAACCCCTGCCCAAAGCACCTCCCTTCCCCTGTGCCTCATATGTTAGCAGTTGTTCTTAGTCAGACACGGAGCCCTCAGTCTTAGCCTTGCCCTGACGAGACGAAAAGGTGTCAGGAACCTTTTTTGGCAACCAAGCCCCTACACCACAAATAGGTGTGGAAGTGGAGGCTTATCATGAAATTGACCACGTTCATTGTCTATCTAAGTAAATGTCCGTCACGTTTTCCCTGTCACTTTCAGGTACGCGACAAAATGATACATTGCGTACAGCTCCAGGGCAAAAGGCCCAAAACCCAAGAACCCCAGGATAGGCATTTCAAAGAATTTGATGTTTTGGGTGATTGGAAAGGTATAGATCCACTTGGTGTGGGCCCAATAGTTCCAGAACTCCCAAAGCACCCCGCAGATGCACCCGGCCACTGTCAGGGACAGAATTGTATTCAGTCTGCCCTCTTCCAGATCACCGAACAGGGAAGGATTGCCCAGGAGTTTATTCAGAGGGTCCAAGAGGAGAACAAACCCAACCCACACGAAACCGAAGAGATAAACGGCAACGGATCGGGGGACGAGAAGAGGACCGACCAAAAAAACGAGGCCGATGCCCATCCAGAAGAAGAGCACCCCCCTCCCAATTCTGATGCGCTTTATGCGGGCATTATCAAAGAGGTGAAGTGCATCCAAGAACTCCGACGTCTCAAAGATGGCAGGCAGAATTGTGGCGAACGACCAACCGTACCCGATCAGTCTGAGGG
>JBHIER010000053.1:0-11889 GCA_046760705.1 bacterium | reverse complement strand
AAGGTGACAGAGGCCTGTACCTTAATCGTCTGCGGCAACGTGTGTCGGTGTGAGGAGCCCCTGGCCTTGAACCGGGGCTGGAACCTGATCGGGTATTCCCCGGAGGAGGCCAACCAGGTGGCCACGGCTCTCGATTCCGCCTTAGGCGGTGCCAACATCAACACCCCGGCCTGGACCGGCTCCTATCGGGTGGTGCGAGGGTTCGACCTTCTGGGTATTGAGCACGGTCAGGGGGCCAACGGTGGGCTCACCTTCGATCCCACCCTGCCTGCTCCTTTCAGTTCATTAAAATGTCTGATGAAGGCATTCGGCTATTGGGTGAAGCTTTACGCGGATGCGGTTGAGACCACGCTGGTCTATCCCTGTGGGGACGGTGACTGTCCAGTGGGTTTGGCCAAGGCCGGTGGTTTTGGTGATTCCACTTTCACTTTCATCCCCACCCCAAGATGGGTGGACTTCTACGGCCAGGCAGTGTTGGGTGGTGAGCCGGCCAGGGAAGGCGATGTGGTCACCGTGTATGATCCTGATGGGGTTCAATGCGGTGGGATGGTGATCCATACCGAGGGTTGGTACGGCTTGATGCCGGTCTATGGGGATGATGAGACCAGCCCGGAGGTGGACCAGGGGGCCAAGGTTGGCGATAGATTGACCTTTTATATCAATGGCCAGAAGGCTCACACTACAGAGCCAATATGGGTCGGAGACGGCCAGATGGTGCGGGTCCATTTGGCGGTGGCTCAATTGTCGTCAGAGATTGACAACCGTCTCCCCCTGCCCACAGAGTATGATCTCCTCCAAAACTACCCAAACCCCTTCAATCCCAACACACAAATCAGTTTTCAGTTGCCGGTGGTCAGTGGTCAGTCCCCACCCCACACCACTCTGAAGATTTTCAATCTCATTGGCCAAGAGGTGCAGACCCTGCTGGATGAGGTCAAAGAGCCGGGGTACTACACCGTCATCTGGGATGGCCGGGATAGCTCTGGGAGAGAAGTCGCAAGCGGGATCTACTTCTATCGGCTGACGGCGGGGACGTTCACAGCCAGCAAACCCATGGTGTTGCTCAAATAACTGGTGAGATTAAATTAAGAAAGGCTGCCCCGGTTTTATGCGGGGTGGCTTCTCTGATCTTACTTCGAGGTATGGAAAAAAAGAGGATCTCGTCCACCTCGTAGGTGGGCAGAAGGCTGCAAAAGTTCAAGGGTTAAGCCGGAAAGCAGGGGGGTAAGATGAGAACTTTTGTCGTTCTCACATTCTACGTATCGGGTGAAACTGTAACTTCAAGAGGCGCTGTGAAGAAGATGGTTCTGAGTCTTGGTGAAAGGGTTGCCTGGCTTACTACAAACGGGGTAACGCTACTCCGTTGCACTCCGCAGCTCACTACAAGCTACAAGCCTCCAGCCCCCAAGTCCAAACAAGGATGTTCGATAAGAGATTAAGATTGTTATTTCGAATTCAGATCGTTCCTTGCAATGACGGAGGCCCCGCAATGACGCGAAAAGTGGGGTTTTAGGACAAATACCATATAGTGCCGAAGGGGGGACTTGAACCCCCACGGGGAATCCCCACTGCCCCCTCAAGACAGCGTGTCTGCCAGTTCCACCACTTCGGCGATCTTTTCGATCAGAGGGAAGAACCTTCTCTCATCAGCTTTTACCTATTGTTGGGAAGAGTCGGCCGCAGTCGATTGGGACTCGGTCCCTGGTTGCTCGATCGGGGCTGCCGGAACCTCTTCGGAGACGACGGGCAGTGCCTCTGCTGGCTGGGTCCGGGCCCTCTTCTCCGCCTCTTGTTGAATGACGCTTTTGGGTGCTTTTCCTCTCACAGGAGACAGTTTCAACTGCACAATACAGCTCAGCATAAAAGCGATGGCCAGAACGGTGGTCACCTTGCTCAAAAAAGGAGCCGCCCCCCGTCCACCGAACACAGCCCCCATACCACCGCCCAGACCGCCACCCCCAAAGGCCCCGGCCAAACCGGCCCCTTTGCTCGCCTGCAACAGAACCACCAATACAAGAAAAATGCAGATGAGCACATGTAAGATAATCAATACCGCAAACACCGAACTTAACCTCCCTTACTCGCAGAACCGATTTGCACGATTCTGTTTCTCAACATTTTAACAACTGCTATGTACTATTGCGCTAAATGACTCCGCCTTTAAGCTCGCTCCACCGACCAGAGCCCCATCGATCTCGGGCTGTCTCAGAAGTTGAGCCGCATTTTCCGCAGTGACGCTGCCACCGTACTGTATGCGCACTGTTGAAGCTACGTGCTCATCGTACAGACTCTGCAGCAGTTTGCGAAGATATTGATGCACCCCATTGGCCATCTCCGGAGTGGCCGATCTCCCCGTCCCAATGGCCCACACCGGCTCATAGGCGAAGACAACTTTTAAAATTTCCTCCCGCGACAGTCCTTTCACAACCTTGGTGAGCTGCCCCTCTACGACCCTTTCCGTCTGCCCGGATTCCCGCTCCTCGAGTTTTTCACCAATACATACCATCGGGGTGAGTCCCGCGGCCAGAGCGGCAGCCACCTTCTTCTTCACCCCTTGGTCCGTCTCACCGAAGAGGAGACGCCTCTCCGAATGCCCTAATATAACGTATTGACATCCTGCTGTCAACAACATTTTGGCTGAGATCTCTCCGGTGTACGCCCCCTGAGGCTCCCAGTGCATGTTCTGTCCACCCAATCGAATTGAAGAGCCTTTAACCACCTTTGAGACCTCCGTCAGGGTCGTAAAGGGGGGACAGATCACCACATCGACGTGGCGAACGTCTCCGAGGAGATCCCGGAGGGTTTCGGCCGCCGAAACGGCCTCTTCCACAGTCGTATTCATCTTCCAGTTTCCAGCAATGATCGGTCTTCTCATCTCCCCGTTTCCTGTCCCTTTAGGACCTTGGCAAGCAGGATATTTCATGCGTTGAGGAACAGCTACGAAAATTTATTAAGACTTATCTGTGATAGCACCGATTCCGGGCAGCTCTTTCCCTTCCAAGAATTGGAGGGCTGCACCGCCGCCGGTCGAAACGTGTGACATCTTCTCTCTCAGGCCGAAGCTGGACAAGGCGGCTACGGTATCCCCCCCACCGACAACGGTCACAGAACCCTCAGCCGTAGCTTTGGCCAGGGCCCGGGCCACAGCCTCAGTGCCGGCCGCGAAGGGCTCGCGCTCAAAGACACCCATAGGGCCGTTCCACAGAATGGTCTTTGCCCCCAGAATGGCTTTGGTGAAGAGATTCATTGTCGAAGAACCGATATCGACCCCTTTCCACCCGGAAGGGATCTCGTCAAACCCCACCACCTTGGTCTCAATCCCCTGTTCCACCTCCCGGGCCACCATACAGTCCAGAGGGAGAAAAATTTGAACCCCGGCCGATTCCGTCTCCATGATGATGGCTCTGGCTACATCGACCTTGTCATCCTCGACCAACGATGCGCCCACATCCACTCCTTGAGCCTTCAAAAAGGTGAAGGCCATCCCCCCCCCCACCAGGATCCCATCAACCCTTTTCAGCAGATTGTGCATCACCTCGATCTTATCCGAGACTTTGGCCCCACCGAAAATGGCTATGAAAGACCTTTCCGGATCGGCCAGCGCTTCACCTAAGAAGCTAAGCTCCTTGAGGACCAGGTAACCGGCTGCCCTCTGCTCGAAGAATTTTGTCACCCCCACCACAGAAGCGTGGGCCCGATGGCATGTGCCAAATGCGTCATTGACATAGACATCGCCCAACCGGGCCAATTGCTTGGAAAACTCCTCGTCGTTGGATGTCTCCCCAGGATGAAATCGTAGATTTTCCAGGAGCAACACTTCGCCCTCTTTCAGTTGTGAGACCGTCTTCTCCACGGTCTGTCCAACGCACTCGGGGGCCATGACCACCCTCTGTTTGAGCAACTGCTCCAGTCTTTGGGCCACAGGTGCCAGCCGTAATCTCTCCTGTACCCTCCCTTTAGGTCTCCCCAAATGGGACATGAGGATCGCCTTACCCCCTCTGGAGAGGATCGCCCTAATCGTTGGGAGTGCAGCTCTGATTCTGGTGTCGTCCCTGAGGCGCCCTGTCTCATCTAAGGGCACATTGAAATCGGCCCGCACCAAAATTCTCCTCCCCTTCAACTGGATGTCGTCTAAGCCCAATTTCGCCATAGCAGTCTCATACCCTTTCCTTTAGATGATGATGATATCGTCTCACAGCCACCGCCCGATCCGTTCGATCAGGTCGACCACTCGGCAGGCGTATCCCCACTCGTTGTCGTACCACCCCACAACTCGAAGGAGCGTCTGGGAGAGAACCGTCGTGGAGAGCGCATCAAAGATGCAGGAGTGGGAGTTGCCGAAGATATCCACCGAGACGAGAGGAAGTTCAGAGTATTCCAGATATCCTTTCAAGCCGTTTTCAGCAGCCTCCTTGAATGCAGCGTTGATCGCATCGACCGTCGCTGCTCTTTCGGCCTCCGCTACCAGGTCGACCAGAGAACCGTTGGGGACTGGAACTCGCATGGCGCATCCCTCGATACGCCCTGCAAGCTCGGGCAGCACGCACTTCACTGCCTTCACCGCCCCGGTCGTAGTCGGAATGATAGAGAGAGCAGCAGCCCGCGCTCGACGCAGATCTCTGTGGCAGGTGTCGTGTAACGATTGGTCGTTGGTATAGGAGTGGACCGTATTCATCAGAGCCCGCCGTATTCCAAATCGATCGTTGAGCACTTTGGCCATCAGGGCTACGCAATTTGTCGTGCAGGAGGCATTGGAGACAATTCTGCTCTCCGGTGTCAAATCCGAATCGTTCACCCCCAGGACGATGGTACAATCGATATCATCTCTGGCCGGCACGGTCAGAATCACCCTGTGAGCACCGGCCTCCAAATGCTCAGCAATCTGATCCCGGTGGAGAAATTGACCCGTCGACTCAATAACAATATCCACGCCCAGCTCTGACCAGGGAAGATCCCGTATCCTGCGCCCAGTAAAAACCTGAATCGGTCTTCCATCCACGACAATGGAGCCATTGGTCCATTCCACGCGAGCCCTCATGGTTCCTTGGACGGAATCGAACCTCAACAGATGGGCCAAGCATTCGGCCCCCATGAGATCGTGGAGGGCCACAAAATCGATACCCGATCTGTGGTGCCCTGCCCGAAAAACCATGCGACCGATACGTCCGAAGCCGTTGATTGCCACTCGGATTGACATAGTGTGCACTTCAAGCTATGATCTCGACGTCCTTCTTAACACGGTCTTCTAAATCGTATTGCTTCGGATTGTTGACATGTCAGCAACAGGTTTTGTATTTCGGTTCACCCCGTTAGATACAAGTTCAATGTCCATCTGCCCCAGTGTACGTGCCATTTGGTCTGTCGGTTTGCTCGTTCCGTGACCGGGAAGGCGAAGCTTGGCTAGATCTTCCCCAACTGTTCTTTGAGCCAGCTTCTGACTCTCTCCTTATCCTTCCATTCCGCTGGAATTTCGTCCCAGACCTTCTTGAACTGGCGTTCGTGGAACTCGACACTCGGATTTTCGGTGATGATCTGTCCACAGGCGAATTTTGAGTACACTCTGGATGGGAAATCGACAATGACGCCCCGATTGGACTTGAGCAGGAAGTTATAATAGATATGATCGTCCATCAGGCCGATGTAGTATGTTTCGTACCCCAAATGGCGGATAAGGGTCTCGACCCGGCGACCGATCTCCTCGGCCGGATCCGGACTGCTGTCCAATGGGGCCCTCTTCTCGGTAATGTAAGCTTCGATGTCCGGCCGGCTGTAAATATCCCGAAAAGTCCAACGGCCCTCTTTCAGTTTCTCCTCAAAGACCCGCCATCGCCTGTTAACGAAATCGACGTACTTGATATACTCTTCCCTATTTGGGCCGAAGTGAGGGAACAGCTCCAGGGCCATCTCCACGGACAAGTCCTGGCTCCTGGTCATACTGGGGACGATATCGGAGACAAAAAACCGATCTCCCTCCAGCGTATCGAGCCAGTATGAACATTCCTGAAAGTCCACCGGGGTGTCAAAGACTTTGAAAGCGGGATAGTGGACGATGTAGTGGCCGCTGATCTTTTCGATGAGGTCCACAACCCGGTTGGAATATCCCCACTCGTTGTCGTACCAGGCGACGACTTTCACGAAATTGTCCCCGATGATTCTGGTCGAAAGGCTGTCAAAGATGGCCGAATGGGGATTGCCGATGATGTCCACCGACACCAGGGGAGCTTCCGAATACTCCAAGATGCCCCTCAAGCCGCCCTTTTCCCGATCGGTCTCAGCCGCCTCTTTGAAAGCGGCGTTGACCTCTTCGACCGTTGTCTTCTTCTCCAGTTCCATTGCCAGATCGATGTTGGACCCATCGGCAATGGGGACCCTCATGGCCATTGCCTCCAGCTTTCCTGCCAGTTCCGGGAGAACGAGTTTAATGGCCGAAGCGGCCCCTGTCTTTGTCGGAATGATGGACATGGAAGCGGCCCTGGCCCGCCGCGGATCGGCATGGGATACGTCGAGAATGCGCTGGTCATTGGTGATGGCGTGGACTGTGGTCATAAAACCCCGCCGGATGGTGAATCGGTCATTGATCACCTTCAGCACCGGGGCCAGACAGTTGGTGGTGCAGGAGGCGTTTGAAAGAATCCGGTGGCCAGGTTTGGCATCCTCATCGTTGACACCCAATACAATGGTGGCATCGACGTCGTCCTTTGCCGGAGCGGTGAGGACAACCTTATCGGCCCCGGCCTCCAAATGTGCGGCCAGTTGCTCCTTCTTTCGAAAGACCCCGGTAGCTTCCACAACCACTTCTACTCCCAACTCCGCCCACGGGAGCGCTTCCGGATGCCCTTGAGAGAGATAGGTGGTCGGGATACCGTCGATGACGATCCCTCCGTCCTCGACCCGAACGTCGCCGTCGAATACCCCGTGGACCGAGTCGTGCTTGAGAAGATGGGCCGACGTGTGAATGTCGGCTAAATCGTTAATGGCAACCAGCTCGATGTTCGAGTTCTTGGCCCCCAACCGGCTGACCAACCGCCCAATACGCCCGAAGCCGTTAATTGCAACCCGAATAGCCATCTTTCATCACCTCATCTTTTCCGTATTCCTCTGTTGAAACCCATTGATGGGGAAAGCCCGCCTTATGGTATGGTCAAAAAAATCTTTGCCCCGTTAGATATGGAGTTATCTCACGGGGCGGGCCCCGTTAAATGATTGGTTCAGCTAACATCCTCTTCCGAGAGCATCTAAAGAATCAACGCCCTGCTATCTCCTGCTTGGTCATCTCTTATTTAACGGGGCGGGCATCGTAACCCTAACCCAAAAACGTTTTTGGTTGCGGCTTTGCTGCCCTAAACTTTCCCACAGCTTCCCAAGAGATCGATCTTTGCTTTAACCACCCCTTTCATGGCCTCTCTGCCAGCCCCTACGATCTTCCGCGGGTCGAAGACCTCGGGGTGTGTGGCCAGAAACTCCCTCGTGGCTGCGGTGAAGGCCAGGCGGAGATCTGTATCGATATTCACCTTCGTAATGCCGCAGGAGATAGCTTTTCGTATATCCTCCGGCGGGACACCTTTTGCTCCTGGCAGTTTGGCCCCATACTGTCCGGCCTTCTCGAGGAACTCAGGCATCACCCCCGAGGCTCCATGGAGAACCAGAGGCACCTCGACTCTCTGAGCGATCTTCTCCAGGCGCTCGAAATCGAGCTTCGGTTCCCCTTTAAACTTGTACGCCCCGTGAGAGGTTCCGATGGCCACCGCCAGGGTGTCGCAGCCGGTCTCCTGAACAAACCGGACCGCCTCGTCCGGGTCGGTCAGCACTGCCTCCCTCTGGCTCACAGAGACCTGATCCTCCACGCCCACCAACCGTCCCAATTCAGCCTCCACCGACAGTCCGGCCGAGTGGGCAATGCGGACGATCTCCTCGGTGAGGGCCACATTCCTCTCAAAGGGCTTCTGCGATCCATCGAACATCACCGATGTCCAGCCGTAACGGATGCACCCCATAATGGCATCAAAATCGGTCCCATGATCCAGGTGCAGGGAGACCGGCACCGTTGCTTTGGCCGCCATTGTGCGCACAATGGCGGCCAGCACATCTATCCCCGCATAGGTGATGGCGCTCTGGGAGGTAGCCACAATCACCGGAGCCCTCCCCTCTTCGGCGGCCTCAATGATGGCCTGAGTTATCTCTAAATTACTGGTATTGAAGGCGCCGACCGAGTATCTCCCCCTCTTGGCCTCTTGCTGGATCTCGAGGTTTGTTACCAAAGGCACCGTCTCTTCCTTCCTACCACCATCTTTTTAGACCCAAAGATTCATCGGTCATCTTCATACTTTCCAGGGGGTCGTCTGTAATCTTTAGCATAGCCCTTATGGCGTCGATATTCTCTGGGACCACATCGCTCTCCTGGTGGACCGCCTGCATGTAAAAGATCTCATCGTGGTAGGTACCGATCCCTTCCTCCCACACACAGATCTCCATCATATCCCCCCGATGGTTGCCCAGGTCCCTGGACATCTCCATGATGGCTGCTGTGGAGTGGATGTTATCCTGGGCTCGGACCATCCGGACCCGAGGGGTTTGGGAAAAGAGGCCGAGCACATCTTTGGGGGTAGCCTCTTTCCTCAAGTGCACACTCAGAGAGTGAATGTGCATAATGGTGGTCGGCACCACCATTGAAGTGGTGAAGACTTCAACGTCGTGGATCACGGTCCGCACGTCTGGTCCGTGATGGGAGGGGAACTCAAACGTGGGGACGATGGCGTTGATCGGCCCCCGTTTCACCTGACCCGGATCGGTGCCCCGCCGAACCAGGGTGGCCCGGGCCCTCTGTATGCCGAAGGCCTCGTGGAGGGCATAGAGCGTTCTGGACAGACCGGTGGTGTTACAACTGACCACGCGAACGTGATCCTTTCCGAAGGCCTCTCCGTAGTTGCATTGGGCCACAAAGGAGATCTCAGCCACCCCTGCCTTCTCCCCCCCCTGGTAAATAGCCTTGACCTTGTTAGGAACGTACAAGGTCTCTCTGTTCTTCGCCCCAATGGGTTTGGGGGTACAATCGACCACGATGTCTGCTCTCTGCAGCAGATCCTCAATCTTCCCTTGCACCTCGATTCCCGCCCCCCTGAAGAGCGACAGGCTCTTCTGATCGCTGGCATATATGGGATAGTTCCTCATTTTTGCGATGTCCAGCTCAAAGGTGACCCGGGTTTTGACAACTCCGGCCACCTCCATGTCTTTCTGAAGGGCCACCGCATCAGCCACCCGCTTGCCAATGGTCCCATAGCCGACTATTGCCACTTTTGCGCTCATAGTCAATCCTTTCCGATAGAGAATCAAACCAATTCCTAAATCAACCCTTTAACTCTAAAAAAAATATAAAAATAACAATTTTTACGGAATGGTCAAGTAGAAAATGATCAAGGAGTGTCTGTCTGCAAATTACTGATTTCTCCTAAAAACTCCGTTTTTCGGACAGACACAAATTAGAACATGTGTCAGGTGAACATATTTGTTCACAGGACAGACGCCCATAAAGCTACACTACTGATCAAATAAAGGCCTTGTGTCTGTAAATGCAGTCCATAAATTGTCGAGGGCCATGATATTGCCCACCCTTTAGCTGTTTTTAGGGATAAGATATTACCCTTATTTTCGAATGTCAAGCGTTTTCTTTTTTCGTTTTACATGCCGTTTTTTTGCGGTACGATTCTCCTTTGATAATGATCTGGTGAGCGTTGTGTGCGATCCCCACTGGATCGGGGCTTTGGCAGATCACCTCATAGGCACACTTGGGTTTGAGTGGTTCGACGGGATCGTTGATCAGAGTGTGAATCTCCTCCAGATGCAGTTTTAAGCTGTCCTGTGCCAGGTACCCTCGAATGGTCTTTCGATCCAGCCCCATGGAGCTCGATATTTGGCTGATGGTCTGCTCATCATGCCAGCGCCTCAGCAGTTGGTACAAATCCACGACCGTAATCCTTTTGTCAGGCATATCCTCCCTCCTTTGTTTCTGGTTCTGGGGAAGGATATACTGCTTTTTCAGGGAAACGCCTATGGCTGATCAAATAAAAATGTAGTGTAGGGCCTTGTGCCCGTAAATATGGTGCGATAATTTGCGAGGCTGGAGTTAAAATCTCACCAAGCCCGGGCCACTGTCAGCACAGTGACATCGGCAGCGCCTCCATCTCTCAATGCCTGGGCGCAGGCCTCGACGGTCGCCCCGGTGGTGAAGACGTCATCCACAAGGGCAACCTTTTTGCCCACAAGCCCAGTGGGGTGAACCACAGCAAAGGCCTTCTCAACATTCCGTTGCCGCCGCTGCGGGTTCAGGGCCGTCTGGGCTCTGGTCCTCTTGGTGCGGATCAGCGCGTTCTTCATGCACACTATCCCCAGTTCAGCGCAGATGGCTTCGGCCAAGAGATCGCTCTGGTTGTATCCGCGCTCGCGCAATCTGCTCGGGTGAAGAGGCACCGGAACCAGACAATCCACGTCCCCAAAACGCACATCCTGGATCACAGCAAAGGCCAGGGTTCTGCCCAATCTCCTGGCCAAGGAGGTCTTCCGATGGAACTTAAAAGCGTGAATCACCTTGCGCACATCTTCAGTATATCGAAAGGCCGCCCTCACTCCTGAGAAGTGGAACCTCTTGCCCCTGCAGCCCAAACATGATCGCTCCATTGAGGGCAACGGTGCCCCGCATTGCAGACAGAAGGGACGATCGATCATCTCCACACTGCTCCAACATCGCTCACACACCAGGTGTTCCTTCCCCGTCAAATCTCTCTCGCACACCAAACAGAAGGGAGGGTAGACAAGATAGCTGAGCCCCTCAAGAACCCCCCTGCACAGCTTCAGCCCCTGGCCAACGATGTGAGCTGTGATGCGCCCCACAAACATGATCGGCCTCATGAGGCGGCAGTCTTCCTGCGGCCCAGGTGGAACATCATAAACAGAGCCAAAACGAAAAGCACCGCGCTGATCAGATGGTTCACCGAGACCTCTATACCCCCCGGGTGAATTGTCATGGCCTGCTCGTAAAACCGCACAAAATCGACGCTGAACCGGGCCACCGCATAGAGAAGGATAAAGAGCCAAAAGGTAAACCCATCGAATTTCTTGTAGCGTTCCAAAACAAGGAGCAATCCGAAGATAGCTAATCCGTAAAGCGAAGAGTATAACTGTGTGGGATGAAGACACGTATCAGGATAAAAGTCTCTCGTTGCGAAATATCCGGCCGCACTCTCTTCTGGAAATACGACGCACCATGGAAGACTGCTCGGTTTCCCGAAGCAACAGCCGTTCAAAAAACACCCGATCCGCGTCAGAAAGACGCCGAGCGCGATGGAAGGGGCAACCACATCGACCACCTTCCATGTTGGCAGACGGTGACGCCTCAAGAACCACAGACTGAGGAGAAAAGCCAGAATGACACCCCCGTACATGGTCAGACCTTGTATACCGACCTCTCCAGAACTCTGAAAAGGGTTGATAATATCCAACGGGTGGGCGGAAAACTCGTCGAGATGAAAAACAACGTACAGCCCCCTGGACCCGATGATCGAAGCGAGGATGACCACCACAGCTAGGTCCATCATTTTCTGAGGGTCGATGCCAGCCCTTTGGGCCCTCCACCGGGCCTGGAGGATGCCGAGAAAAAACGACAGGGCCAACATCAGACCGTAACTGCGAATGGCCAGAGGGCCGATCTCAACCAGTGTCGGGTGCACAGAAAACCCCTTTAGAATATTCGTTCGAAAGAGTGCGCCCCAGAGTCAGGGGGAAAGTCCGATGTCCAGCCCGCCCGCCTGCTGCCAAGCGGGCAGGTATCGGGCCCCGTTCGATATGAAGTTATCTCCCGGGGCGGGCATCGTAAACCTAACCCCAGAACGATTTTGG
>JBHIER010000052.1:0-11989 GCA_046760705.1 bacterium | reverse complement strand
TCAACGTCCTTTTCAAAGCCGCCGTGAAGAGTGTTCAGGATTGGGCCATGAGCCAGTATGATAAGAATGATCTCCATTGTCAAGGAAAAACTGAAGCCACAGAGGCACTGAGACTCAGAGAGATTGACTTGATTGAATCGATAAACCGCTGAAGCGGCAACTCCGATGAAAGATGAGGGATCAGAGAGGAAAGGCTGTCTGAAAGAAAAGGCAAGACACCACTCCGCTTTCGCTCCGTGCCTGACTACAAACAACACACGAAGCTCTCTTGCGCTCTATTGAAAGCGCGGCTACGGTGCAGAGGAATTCAGGCGTGAGCCTTCTATCTGGGATGAAAGACAACCACGGCGCTGAAAGGGGTAGCTCCGGAGACATAGGGCAGCAAAAACGGGCCGAGCCAGAGTTCGGCCTCTACGATTGTTATCACATTGGGAGGCTAGACCGTATTGGGCTTGGCGGCCCGCAGGTGGCGGGCGCGGGCCTCGATGTCGGTGGGGTTGACCTGAACGCCGCTGCCGGTCTCGCTGCCGGCAATGTATTTGATCCGGCGGCTATCCCTCAAGGGGGGATAAAATTCGATGCGGAAATGGTGCCAGGCATAGTCGAGGCCATCGGTCGGTTTCTGATTGAGGATCATCATGTAGGGGAACGAGAACCCAAAGAGGTTGTCGTATTTCTCTAATACCGCTTTGAGAATCGCAGCAAAGGCTTCGACCTCCTCGACCGTCAGGTCGGACAGGGACTGGATGTGGCGTCTGGGATAGACGTGCACCTCATAGGGGTAGGCAGCAAAGAAAGGGACGAAAGCGAGGAAATCAGACCCCTGGACCACGATTCTTCGGCCGTCCTCCAGTTCCGCTCGGGTCATGTCACAGCCCAAGCAGCGGCCCTTTTCAGTCCAGTATCTCCTCTCGTTGTCCAGCTCGCGCTGCGGCCTGGGCGGGATGAAAGGATAGGCGAAAATTTGGCCGTGAGGATGGGTCATGGTCACCCCGATGATCTCGCCTTTGTTCTCAAAGATGAGGACGTATTTGATAAACTCCTCAGATCCCAGGGCTTCGTACCGCTGCTGCCACAGGCCGATGAGCTTGACAATGTGATCCGGGCTCAAGTCCGTCAGCGTCAGGTCGTGCTCGGGGGAGTAGAGAACGACCTCACAAACCCCCTTCGATCTCTCGACAGGATAGATGGGCGAGCTTTCGATCTCCGGCTCCGGCGGATCCTCCATGAGGGAGGGAAAGTCGTTGGGACAAGCGCAGACATCGTACCGGTCTGGCACCTTGCCTGAACCGGGACAGAAGGGGCACCACCCCTCTGGCCGGTCCGGGCGGTCCTGTCGGTGGCCAGCCACGATCACCCACTGCCCCAGCATGGGGTTCCACCTCAATTCGCTCATCCGTTCCCCCTCAATTGCTCCATGTACCGCTGGCGGACCAATTCTAAGAAGGCCCGGACCAGATCGGTCCGGTAATCGGGATAGGTCCACTCCAAAGGCTCAAATCCGGCCGTCCGGTGATACCGCAACGTCACCTCAGCGAAGACCCCCCCACCGATGTAAAGGCGATGGCTGAAATTCTTTGTACTGGCCAGCACCAGCTTTGAGTCGGTCACATATCCCGGATCGATGTTCACGCAGCGGTGCAACCCCTGGGCATTCCGAATGGCAAACTGCTCCTCGATCTCATTTGCCCGAAGCTTCTTTGGGGCCAATTCGGACTTATCCATCAGCCGACCAAAACTGAGAATCTGTTTGTACAGTTCCGTCCCCATCTCCTCAGCATAATAGTCGGTGAAGGTGAAAGAAAAAACATCGCTCTCCAGATCGGTCGGACCAAAACTGGTCTGAAGGACTTGCTTCACCGCGGGGAAAAGTTTGAGGTCATTGACCATCACGGCCGCGATCAATTTTGCCTTCGGAGGATGTTTAATCGCTCCCATGGGCCGATGTTCCCTTGCACACTTTCACACAAATGCCGCAGATGTGATGTCCGATGTTTCTTTTGTGGCGATAATATTTCAGTTGTTCGAAACACCGATCGAAGTTGTAGTCCTCTGGTGATTCTCCCAGGGCTTGAACCGGGCAGACGGGGATACAGTCTCGGCAGTCGCCGCAGCCGAAGTCCATCGGGCGTCCGGTGGGCAGCTCCATATCGGTCAGCACGGTAGCGTACCTCGGAGCCGTATTCGGGGTGGACCAAAAGGTTGTTTCGCCCGATCCAGCCGTGGCCGGCCAGCACACCGATGTGCTTGTGGGACAGATGGCCCACCTGCTGACGCCAGTCGATGAGCTGCGAGGCGGCGATGGGTATGGCCCGGTGTCCTCTCTCCTGAATGAGACCCGAGAGGCGAAAAGCCACTCTATCCAGAAGGATGTTGGCCTGCCGATAGTGCCAGGCATAAAGCAGGGTTGGTCCGTCCTCGATCTCATCGAGCACCGCCTCGGACAGCCGCAGGCCGAGGGAGATGGCGTAATCGAACTCCTCTTTTATGCCGGGCAGTCGAAAGGTCTGGCGAATCTTCCGGACGTCGGCCACTCCGAAGAGAGCGATCCCTTCGTTGAGACAGAAACCTCTGAGCAAAGAGTAGCTTCTTTCGGCTCCGTTCATGTCATACCCCAGCGGGGCAAAGCCACAATCCATTGCAATGTCATTGTGACCCCGGACTTGATCCGGGAGAAGCAATCTCAGCAGCTCCCTCGCTTTGCTCGGGACGTTGCCATTATTCAACAGGGCGAGCAATGAGAGGCTAATTAGTGTCTGTGCGGAAGACCTGTTCCACTCTCGTTGCGAACCTTGTCCCGAAAGAATATCCGCCCACAAAGGGCTAAACTACTGATCAAATGGGTGTGTAGTGGAGGGCCTTGTGCCCGTAAATGTGGTGCAATAATTTCCAAGACTGAACTTTTGCTTTTTCTCTGTCTCCCTGAACCAGTTCCTGAAAAATGTCAACCTGAATCCTGTCCCGGGCCTCGACCCGGGATCATTTCAGGATCTCAGCAGCTCCTCCCAAGGCCAAGCCTCATCAAAGGCTGTACTCAAGCTCCTTGACGTCATCTTGCCTGTTGCGCCATCGCCTTCGCACCTTCACCCAGAGATCAAGAAAGACCGGCTCTTCCAAGAACGCTTCGATCTGTTTGCGAGCCAGTTGTCCCACCTCCTTGAGGGCGGCTCCACCCTCCCCTATGAGAATGGCCTTCTGCGAGTCCCTCTCCACAAAAATATCGGCCCTGATGTACAGTTTCTTCCTCTTCTTGAACTCCACCACCTTGACGGTTGCAGAATAAGGGACCTCCTCTTTAAATCTGTTGAAGACCACTTCCCGAATCAGTTCGGAGACGAAGAACCGTTCCGACTGGTCGGTGAGCATATCCTCGGAGTAGAGCAGCTCTCCCTTGGGCAGATACGAGACAATGGTCCGTAAAAGATCATCGAGTCCGTCGCTGTAAAGAGCAGATATGGGCACAAACTCGGCGAAGGGGAAGATGGCTTTGCATTCGGCGATGAGCGGAAGAATCCGCTCTTTCGTCACCAGATCGATCTTATTGATGACCAACAGAACGGGCTGGTTGAGAGTCCGGAACTCAGCGATGATGCTCGGCTCAAAATGGTCGTTCTCCTCCGTAGCCTCAATTAAGACGAGGACGACATCGGCCCCACGCATGGTCTCCAGTGCTGTTCTGACCATCATCGACTGGAGGGTACAGCCCGGCGTGAAGAGGCCGGGTGTATCGAGAAGAACTATCTGGAAAGCCTCGTGGGTGAGGATGCCCATGATCCTGTGGCGTGTCGTCTGGGGCTTCGGGGTGGTGATGGCCAATTTCTGCTTGAGAAGGGCATTGAGTAGGGTCGATTTGCCCACATTGGGTCTACCCACGATGGCTGCATAACCGCTTCGGAACTCTTCTCCGCTCATGACTCCCCCTCAGGCTCACAGCCAGGCAAAAGGAGCCTGACCCTTCCATTCCTTAGCCTAAAACCCAAAAACCCCAACTGGGCGAAACTTCGTTGGGGTCTGAGGGCGTTGCACGATCTAAAACTTCATCTATGATTATGAAGATTCAAACCTTGACAACATTCACTGCCTGTGGTCCTTTTTCGCCGTCCACGATTTCAAATTCAACCTCCTGTCCTGCTTCAAGAGTCTTGAACCCTTCATCCTGAATGGCTGAAAAATGAACGAACACATCAGCGCCATCATCGCGTTCAATGAACCCATAACCTTTGTTGTCATTGAACCACTTCACTCTGCCTTTAGCCATACGGACTTCGACCCTCCTTTACCGAATCTGGAAGGCGGGATTGCCTCCGCTTTTTAAAATATAAAGAGCTTTTCAATGACATGTCAAGCCTTTTTTGCCGATAAAGAGAAATTTCATCATAGCGGCTCAGAAGAATGTGAGCATGAGCATGTACTGCATGGCTGCCCCCGAAAGAATTGGGATCAAGAAATTATCGTCCAAGGGGATGGGCAGCAGCTCAATGATCGTGGCCACCACGGCCCCGACCAACCCCACAGCAAACCCTAAAGGGGGGACGACCAGAACCACTATCAGACAGGTGAACAGACAGGCCAGGCTCCCTTCCATTGTCCTCTTGCGGAACAGCCTGATCCGGCCGTAGGATTTGCCCACCAGGGCGGCCATGGTGTCGCCCAAAATCAAGAAACAGAGTGCGGCCACGGCGATATATTTTTGGAAGACGAGAACACTCACTAAGGAGGCCATGAGCAGGGTCGTGGAGCCGGTCAGTGTGAACCGTTCTTTTCTTCTCAATATGGGACCGAACAGGGTATAAAAGATCTTTGAGGTCGGCCGATGAACCATGCGCAGGATTTCAACGGAGAGGAAGATCACGGTGAGGGGAAACAGGATCTTGATACACGTCCTCTCAGGCAAAAAATAGATTCCGATCGGAATGGCAAGAGAAGAGAGATGGACCAGCTTTCGATTGAGTTCGCTCAGAAAATCCATCTAAAATCCTACGGAAGCCGAAATCCGGTAGGTGTTATCCAGATCCCCTTTACTCAAGAAGGCAAAATCGATGGCGACCTGTTTGATATTCAGCCCCATCTGCTGGAGTCTGAAGCCCGTTCCGGCGGAAAATCGCCCGACGTCATCAGAACCGATTCTGATGCCAAAGAGGTTCTTGAACCAATACTCCGTGCCGAGACGGACATCGGCGCTCAGGTCACCCCAGTGATACTGTGAAGCATATTTCCGCCCCTCGAATCTGATATCAACATCTATCGCAGGAGTGATGAACCCATTTAGAATATCAAGTCCGAACGAGTAAGCCCCTCCGACCTTCAATGTTGGTGAGATCGATTCTCTGGTCCCGGTATCCCAGGCGATCAGAGTTGTAGTGGCATCCTGCAGATTGATCCCCACGCTCAGCCGCTCCATCGGCCTCAAAAGGAGGCCCAGATCAACCCCCAGGCCCCAGGCCGAGTAGTCGTCCACACCTTTGTGCAGTACCTTCACATTTCCCCCGTAACAGAGCGAGCTGCTTGTGCTTCGGGCGTAGGAGACGAAGAGAACGTATTCCGTATCACTGGCCCAACGGACTACATAGGGGCGATTGTCGTGGGGGTCAAGGTCTCTGTTCTCATCGGGCAGGGCCGTAATGGGGATGTCGTCCACTCCCAGACGGATCAAACTGATCCCGAAGGACCCGGACCGCGGACCGGCTTGTTGGGGGTGAACGTAGCTGAGCCAATCGTATTTGACGATCCCAGCGAACCGCTCCGCATGCATGACGGAGATCTCTTGCTGACGGAGCTGGGCCAGGCCGGCCGGGTTCCAATAGGTCGCACTGGCATCGTCGGCCAGGGCCACAAATGCCCCACCCATCCCCAGGGGTCTGGCCCCGACACCCAAGCTCAGAAACTCACCGGCGTACTTGGCGGCCTGGGACGTGCCCACCATAAAGAATGGTATCAAGACACACGCACAGTATAAATTGAATCTCTTCATCACTGCGGTAGCCCTCGGTGAATAGGTCCGTTACGCCATATCAAAGTACATCTCAACACGAAGAACGTCAACATATTTTTTCATTACTCCAGACCCTCTATCGGATCACTGCCATCTTCTTCGTCTCCACGAAACTGCCGGCCTTGAGGGTATACAGATAAATACCTGAAGCAACCAACTCCCCGGCCGCGTTCCTCCCGTCCCATGAAAGCGTATGCGATCCTACCTCTAATAAGCGATGATCATTGAGAGTCTTGACCAGTTCTCCCGTCAGGGTATGAATCGAGATAGTCACCTCGGCCCGATCCGAAAGATCGAAGGAAAAATGGGTTCTGTCATGTTCGCTCATCTTGAAGGGGTTTGGAAAATTTTGTCGGAGAACTTTGTGAGCGGCACCGAAACCGCTGAGCGCCACCTTCACGGTATGAAGGAGTGAGTCGTCGCTACTGATGACGAGCTCACCCGTAAAGCTCCCAAACTTAGGCGGACGAAACATGACCAAAACCTCAAGGCTGTCGTGCCCCTCAAGTGTGTCGGGGAATGATGGGTTGGGCAACTCAAACACCCCCAGTGCGTCCGAGGCGGAATCGGCAGAGACGGAATAGATGGTAAGAAGATCAGCGCTCCTATTGTATATGGTTAACAGCCACTCCGCAACGTCCCCCACAAGGACACTACCAAAATCGTGAGTAGCTTCCGACACCTCGAGGCTGGCACTCAGGCTGGGATCATACTCCCCCTCGTAGGTAAAGGTATAGCCTTTCCCCATGATCGACACCACGCAGGGAATGAGAACAATCTCGGTGTTGTTCAGCCAATTGAGTGCCGAAAAAGAACCGCGGCCCTGGGTGTCAATTGTCAAGTCATTGACAAAGTGCTGGGTCGGGCTCTGATACTCGATGACCACCGCGCCCCAGGTCGTATTGAAGACCCCGTCAAAGGAGATTTGCAGCCCCCCCGAGGTCTTCTCAGGTTTGAACCCCACGTAATCGGCCCCTAAATGGTCCACCTTGCCCGTGCCAGAAGCCGGGTAGGAGAGGTGTCTCTGATCAAATTTTACCTCCGGGTAGTCAGCTCCTTCCTCATAGTACAAGTTCGGATTGGCTCGGCTGCCGGTGAAATAGTTCCAGGCGGAAAAGCTCTTGAAGGCCTCGGCCAAGCCGCTCCCCTGGTTGTTCAATGATGTCTGCATGGCACTCAGGGCGCTGCTCGTAACACAGCCCTCCCAAATCTTGCGGACGATATCTTGGCCGTAGTTCTCAGACAAAAATATCACCCAGACAGAAGCTCCATACGGATAGAGACCACTGAAGTAGTCGAGGGACCATTCAGGATGGTCGAAGAAAGACTTCAAATACTTTAAGTAATCGTCAACGTCATCGTACACGACATCTTCCATCCAGGTGGAACTCATCTCCATCCAGTACTGGTCGGATGTTTCAACGGCATCGTACCCGAAGTGGATGGCGTGAAAGAACTCGTGGGCCGCAGTCACCTTTGCCCCGTCGATGGGTTCTCTGCCCCGATTGTAGCTCGGGTACCATTCGTAATCGTTGTCGATGACGATGTAGCTGGTCATGCTGCGCCCGGAGACCCGCTGCTCGCTCTGAGTGTATCCGAAGATAGACCGGCCGAGATCCTCTATGTAGACATCGTACTTCGAATCGCCGCCGTAATCTTCTCCCTCTGGGTACCAGCTCCCGTCCTGAGGGGGCTGGCGATACCCCATCTGATCGATCTCCTTTGCCCAGACGTGATCGAAGATCTCCCCGCATCGGTTTACCCAATCGGGGACACCGTCGGCAGGTTCTATGTCTGAAAGATCAGGGGCATCGTCTGTAGTGGTTACATACCATATTTTAAAAAGGCCGCTGGGGGTGTCGAAGTATTCGGCATCTGTGGTGTAAGCGTGGCCATAGGTCTCCTGCTCCTCCGGCTCTGTCGGCCTGAGCAAGTAAGGCCCCAGCGTAATCCGGGCTGTCTCGCTCAGCCCAGACCAACTGTTCCTGATCTCAAGAAAGAGGGGGGTGGCACACTTTTCCGGTCGAAGACCCTCTACTTTGAAGCGAGCCTGGAGCCTTTGCGGCCGAAAGAGGGCATAGACCTTTTGCACCAGCGCCGTCTCGTAGTCGATCTCACCTCTGTCATAAGCTTCGTCGATCGCGGAAAACCGGGTTGTGCTCCCCTCACCTTCGTTCGCCCTGAGAATAGTGGGCGAATACAGCACACCAGTAAACAATAAGCTCAAAACAAGACCACACAAAACGCGGCTGGCCACATGAACCTCCTTGCCGGACACCAACATCTTTCTCATAACATAAAAGTATAACCGTTTCTCGCCGAAAAATCAAGTACTTTTAGAAAAAAGCCACCGACACGCAGAGGGATTGTAAAGATATAGCCGGAAAGGGTGCGACAGCTCCATCGGGCGGGAGGTCGGAGGTTTTTGGAAAGCGACCCTTTCAACTCTCCTTCCACAGCTCCCTCAGTTCCGCCACCCAGGCCCAGGGAATTTTGATCCCGCCGATGGCCGGCAGATTCTTGCGGGGACCGTGGGAGTCAGACCCACCAGTGGTGACCAGCCCGTATTTCCGGGCCAAATTGGTGTAGTGCTGGGCGAGAGTTTGATTGTGTTCGGGATGGATGACCTCCAGTCCCTGCAGCCCCTGAGCCATAAATTCCGGGATGAGCTCATCCTTTCGGACCGTCCCCGGATGGGCGAAGACCGCTATACCACCAACCGATCGGATCATTTCGATGCCCTCCCCCGGGGAGATCTTAAATTTGGGAACGTACGCCGGGCCGTGATAACCGAGAAATCGAGTGAAGGCCTCGTTGAACGATGCCACTACATGTTCTTGAAGCAGAGCCTCGGCTATGTGGGGTCGGCCAATAGCCCCCTCCCCGGCAATCTCTTTGACCTTCTCGAGGTTAAGAGGAACACCCAACCGGTTGAGCTTTTCGACAATCTTCTCCGCCCTCTCTTCCCGCACCCGCCGGAAGAGCTGCAATCGTTCTACAAAGGGACCGTTCGTATGATCGATGTAATAACCAAGCAGGTGCAAGTCTATCCCATCCACGCTGACGCTCAACTCAACACCCGGCACAACCTCAAGACCACGCCCCCTGGCTGCTTCATTGGCCGGAGCTATACCTTCCACAGCATCGTGATCGGTTATGGCAATGGCCTTTAAACCGGCTTGCAGGGCCAGCTCCACCGTCTCCTCAGGAGTGATCGTGCCATCGGAGGCTGTGGTATGAATATGAAGGTCAGCGTACTGTCCCATGATGTTCCTCTGTCTCAAAAGACCTATCCAGTCACCACCCTAATGGACAATCCGATTTTGATCGATATCTATGCCCTCAGCAAACGCTGCGCAACAGGCCGATTACCCCTCGGATCTAAGATGGTTTTGAAAGATATACCCAAAATGGTTCTTGTCAATGGATTTTTTCAATTTTGGGTGTCCTAAAAAGTGGACAGAGTGTGCCCTTTTTCGAGGACAAGAGGAGAAGACATGTTCCCAGAAAAGGTCTCGTTCGGTGTCCAAGGGCAGGATCTGTTCAGAGGGCCTTTTGGCCGTAAGCTTTTGGTCTCCAGATTGTTAACAATTGAACACAAGAATCGGCTTCACCGGTGCAGATCGGGGCGGGTTTTCTGGCATGAAGTTTGCGCAATTCGAATATGGTCGCACAATAGATTTGGGCCGTGGGAGAAAGGAGAATCTGGCGATGAAAAGGACGATGTTTCTAACACTGGTGATCGGATGCTCAGCACTCCTGATGGGATGCGAAGACGAGCGCTGTTGCCTTCGGCCCGACTACACACCGCCAGCCGTTCCGAGAGGGGTCACCAGCGTGACCGGCGATCGGGAGATTTACCTCTACTGGTATCCAAACGCCGAACCTGACCTGGCTGGTTACAACGTATACGTCGGCTCCAGGGCCGAGGGGTACTACACCCTGATCGCTTCCACACCGTCGGCCAATTACATTGATCGCGACGTAGTCAATGGGAGAACGTACTATTACGCTGTCAGCGCTTACGATCATGATGGCAACGAGAGCGAGCTCAGCATGGATCTGGTCTTTGATACTCCCAGACCGGAGGGTTGGGGAGTTCGGCTGTGGGATTTTCGCGCCTTCCCCAATGACGCCGGGTACGACTTCGCCACCCAGTTGGTGCTGCCGTATACCGACAGTGGCGCAGACATCTTCTTCGAAATCGACAACGGCATCCCCTTCATGTGGAGGGGCAATGTGAATACTGACATCCAGGACTTCGGCTACACCAACTCTGTGGACGATGTCGATTATGCGCCGGAGTTCGGGTGGATTCAGATGGACTGGCTGGAACTCATAGCCGGACATACTTATATCGTCTGGACTGACGATAACCATTTCGCAAAGTTTCGAGTGACAGAAATCGGAAGCAACTTCATCACATTCGATTGGGCGTACCAGGTCGATCCCGGCAATCCGGAGTTGAAACTTGTCCGGAAGAGAAACCACCGGGCCAAGGGTGATCGATCGTGACGGAAAACGAGAGGTGATAACACATGAAGCATTACAGACGATTCGCCCTGCTGTTGACCGCTGCTCTCCTTGTGGGGTCCACACCCCTTGCAGCGCAGGAAAGAGACACCCACATCCACGAGGGGATAGTGGGCAGATTCGACATTGACGTTTGGACGGACAGAGGAGAGGCGGCAGTCTATTATCCCGGAGAACGGGTCCGCGTCTATTTCCGCCCTCAACGTGACTCCTACGTTGTGGTGTACAGCATTGATACGGAAGGCTACATCAGGGTTCTCTATCCTTACGACTACAACGATGATCCTTTTGTTTACGGGGGCAGGACGTATCGCATCCCGTATGGTTGGGATCACCACGATCTGGTGGTCAGCGGCCCTTCGGGCATTGAATACATTGTGGCTGTGGCCAGCCTTCGTCCCATTTCCGTACCCCGCTGGCCCAGATACTATGATGCTCACTATGAGCCAGCTCCCGATCTCATCGAACACATCACCGGAGACCCCTATGAGGGGATGGTCCGTCTCAACGATCTCATCATCCCGGTAGAGCATCGGGAGTACGGATTTGTCACCAACAGTACATATTTCTATGTTGAGCGGCGGGTATGGTACCCCAGATATGTATGTTACGACTGCCACTGGCCTCGTCCCCTCTATTTTCACCCCTATGTGGATGTCTGCGTCGGTTTTGAGATCGTGATTGTCGACTACGACTGGTACGATGACTGGGCTTACTGGAGACCGCACCACCCAGCGATGCGCTATCGCCGTGGATGTTGGACCGTCAGGCGGCGAGACCACTCCGTTCCTGCCACGTATCGCAGTGAACGTTACTCGCGACGCCGTGGATTCAAGAACATTGGCTTTTCCAAGACCGACATTGAGCCTGTTGATATCGAAAAAGTGAAGAAAGAGTATAAGCGCGACACAAAATTTGAGAGGCGAAGGGGGATGGAACGGTCCGCCCCACCCCCTCGCTCGGGGGACTCCCTCTCAAGGGATAATGTCAGTTCAGAAAAGAGGTATTCTCGGAGTCGAAAGACCTTCGAGTCGAAACCTGAAGGCTTGAAGAACCGGACTGTTCGTACTGAACCCAGAACTGAGACGAGGAGATACTCCGACGAGGCCAAAAAGAAGACGGGCCGCACATCAAAAGGACGACGGAGTTTCTGGGATAAGATCACCGACTGGAGTAAAAAGAGCAAGAGTAGTTCAAAAAGGAGTCCCAGCCTCTCAAAACCGAAATCAAAATCGCCTGAGAGGAGATCATCGAAACCGAGCAAAGTATCGACTCCGTCGAAAAGAAAATCGACATCGGAGAGCACGAAAACAGAGAAGCACTCTTCGAGCAAGAGGAGGAGAAAATAATGAGAGTCCCTTTTCTCGGCAACAGCAACGCCCTTTATTGGCTCCCCTGTTTCAGACGGTGGAAAGCCGCTCTCACATTCTCAGAAAGGAGGTCGGCCATGCGTACCTATTCGAG
>JBHIER010000051.1:0-12048 GCA_046760705.1 bacterium | reverse complement strand
AGGGACGGATGGCGAGCGGTATTCTCGTATTCGCTGAGCAGAGAGGCGGAACTTTTCGTGGACCGACCTTTGAAGCAGTAACCGAAGGCAGACGGTTGGCCAACCGGTTGGGGACGGATTTGGGTGTTGCCGTCTTGGGTGCCGGAATAGCGGAGGCTGTCATTTCTCTGAAAGAGTATGGCGTCGACAGAGCTTTTGTCGCCGACAGTGATGTTTTGGCCACCTACTCCACCGAGGGGTATGCGGACGTTCTCTCTCACATCATCCGAGAGAAGAGCCCATCTATAGTTCTCATGCCGGCCTCTGCTATGGGGAAGGATCTGGCCCCACGGGTGGCGGCCCAATTGGAGACCGGACTGGCCACCGAATGTACCGCTTTGGATATTGTCGATGGTCGATTGTTGGCCACACGACCTGTGTATGCGGGCAAGGTCCTCATCAAAACAGTCATAAAGAGCGACCCCCAGATGGCCACACTGCGTCCGAAAGTCTTTACCGCCGAGACCATCCCAGACCCCAAAGAGATTGGGGCTGAACAGCTTGACGTCAAGACTGGGGCCGAGCGTATTCGGGCCAGGGTGGTCGAGTTTAAAGCGTCGGCCGGCGATCGGCCTGAGCTGACCGAGGCTGACATCATCGTCTCAGGGGGCCGAGGAATGGGGAATGCCGAAAACTTTAGAGTCATCGAGGAACTGGCCAATACCCTGGGAGCTGCTGTCGGTGCCTCCCGCTCGGCCGTCGATGCGGGCTGGCGACCTCACCCCGATCAGGTGGGACAGACAGGCAAGACGGTCTCTCCAAGTTTGTACATCGCCTGCGGCATCTCAGGGGCCATACAACATTTGGCCGGAATGTCCTCGTCCAAATGTATCGTCGCTGTGAACAAAAACCCGGATGCCCCCATCTTTAAAGTGGCCACTTACGGCATCGTGGGCGACCTCTTTGAAGTGGTGCCTGCTCTCACAGAAGAGATGAAACGACTTCAGGTAGCATGATGACAGATAAAAGGTGTGGCCAGACCGATGATCTTCCCACCCTGTGCACAGAGGAGGAATGGTGGTTCCGACGCGGGAGATATTTTGGAATATTAGAGGTTCTCTCCTCATGTACCTTCTGGCGGCCGCCGCTGTGGCAACTTTCGCTTACGGAGTGTACCGGCGCTATCGGCTCTGGAGATTGGGCCGAGAGGAGATCAGATGGGATGCCATCGCTCAGAGGAGCGCATCGTTTCTTAAATATGGATTGGCCCAACTCCGTCTTCTCCAGGAACCCTATGCGGGTGCGTTCCATCTGTCCATTTCTGTCGGGTTCGTCCTTCTGTTCGTCGGCACCGGGCTCATCTTTTTTCAGGAGGATCTGCTCGATCCCCTCTTCTCTGTCACCTTCTTACGTTCCACCTTTTATCTCATCTTCTCTCTGATCCTCGATCTGGCTGGCCTTCTGGCCATAATGGGAGTGCTGCTGGCGGCCATTCGCAGGTATCTGTTGAGACCAGATCGACTGGACAATACGGCCGACAGTGGAGTCCTCCTTCTGCTTCTCTTCTCTGTTCTGACCACCGGTTTTTTTGTGGAGGGGTTTCGGTTGGCGGCTACCAGGCCGGCCTGGGCAGCCTGGTCCCCGGCGGGGTCTCTTCTTTCGAAGCTCTTCCTCGGTCTGGAACCAAGCTCGCTGCTCTCTCTTCACTCGCTCATGTGGTGGATCCATCTCCTTCTGGCCCTGGGATTGGTTGCCTACATCCCCCATTCCAAAATACTGCACGTGTTCACTTCTCCGGCCAACACCTTTCTCAGATCTTTGAAGCCGAAAGGTCAGTTGGTCCCTATCGACATCGAGACGGCCGAGACCTATGGGGTGGCTGAGGTGAATGAGTTCACTTGGAAAGGGCTCTTCGACCTCGACGCCTGCATGCAGTGCGGTCGGTGTCAGGATTGGTGTCCGGCCTACCTCAGCCAAAAACCTCTCTCACCGAAGAAGATGATCAAAGATCTGAAGATATATCTGAATCGGAAAGGGCCACAACTGTTGCACCAGACTGGCGATCAGAGGGGTGGCCCGGGATCGGAGCCGAGACTCATCGGCCCGGCCGTCTCCGAGGATGAGCTGTGGGCCTGCACCACCTGCCGGGCCTGCATGGAACACTGCCCGGTCTTTGTCGAGCATATTGATAAGATCGTCGACATGCGCCGCAATCTGGTGCTCATGGAGAGCCGGTTTCCGCAGGAGGTGGTGGCCACCTTCAAGAACATGGAGACAAACTCCAACCCCTGGGGAATTGGATGGGCCGCCCGGGCCGATTGGACAGAAGGACTGGAAGTGAAGACGCTTTCAGAAGGGCAAGAGGTGGACCTTCTCTTCTACGTCGGATGTGCCGGATCCTTTGACGACAGGAATAAGCAGGTGGCGCGCTCTTTTGTGAAAATCCTCAAAGCCGCCGGTGTCAACTTCTCCATTCTCGGAGCGAAGGAGAAGTGCTGCGGCGACTCCGCCCGGCGCATCGGAAATGAGTATCTCTTTCAAACGATGGCCTCAGAGAATATCGAAATTATGAAAAAGTACGAGGTTCGAAAGATCGTTACCCTCTGCCCCCACTGTTACAATACGTTTAAGAACGAATACCCCCAATTCGACGGCCATTTTAGCGTCACTCATCATACGGAGTTTCTGACCGATCTGATGGCAGGGAATCGGCTCCCTCTGGTCAAGAAGATGGAGAGGACCGTCGCCTACCACGATTCCTGTTACCTGGGTCGTTACAATGACATCTATGAGGCCCCGAGGAGAATATTGAGCGCTATACCTGGATTGAAAAGGGTGGAACTGGAGCGGTGCAGATCCGACAGCTTCTGCTGCGGCGCAGGTGGAGGGCGGATGTGGATGGAGGAGACCATCGGTCAGCGGATCAACGAGATCCGCACCGAGGAGATTCTCAGGAAAGAACCTGATGTGATTGGCACAGCCTGTCCCTACTGTCTGACCATGTTTGAGGACGGCATCAAAGCCAAAAATGGGGAGGAGACCCTCGCGGCCAAAGATCTCTTAGAGCTTGTTGCTCAGGCGATTGAGCTGGAGCCGCGCTTGGAATAGCGCGCACAAACACTAGGCCCTTAAGCTGGGACAGCAGTTGCCTGCCTGTGCAAACCATGACTTCGAAAGAACGAACCATATACGTTTGGGCCCTCTACGATTTTGCCAACTCCGTCTATCCGGCAGTGATCACGGCAACAATCTTTGGTGTCTATTTTACCACGAGGATTGTCGGCAACGAAACAGGGCTCGGCGACTTGTGGTGGGGGCGGGTTATCTCGGGATCGATGCTCTTCGTGGCCCTTTCGTCGCCACTGCTGGGCTCGGTTGCCGATGGCGCGGGTATGAGGAAAAGGATGCTCCTTTTTTATACCTACCTATGCGTCGTGTGCGTAGGCCTTTTCACCACCATCCAGCCCGGGATGATCCTCTGGGCCTTTGCCCTGGCCGTGCTGGCCAACATAGGGTTTGAGGGGGCGCTGGTCTTTTACAATGCGTATCTGCCTAACATAGCACCGCCCGAGCGGCAGGGTTTTGTTTCAGGGGTCGGTTTCGGTGTGGGCTATGCCGGCTCGGCTGTCGGTCTGCTCATCGCCCTGCCCCTGGTAGCGCGTGAGCGATTCGATCTCACCTGGCTGGCTGTGGCCGGGTTCTTCGCACTCTTTTCCCTGCCCACATTCTTCGGTCTTCCGGCGGATGGACGCGGGGACCGGACCGTCGTGCAGGCCGCTGTCGAAGCGGTCACCGGATTCAAACGTTTAGTGGGTGATGTTGTGAGACTTCGCGACATCCGCCGCTTCTTGCTCGCGTTCTTCATGTATATTGACGGTGTAAACACCACCATCTACTTTGCAGCAATTTTCGCAGCTACAACGCTGGGCTTTAGCAACCAGGAGCTCATTTACCTGTTTCTTGTGGTTCAGATGTCAGCCATGGTAGGTGCGTTTGCCCTGGCCAAGCCGACCGATCTTTGGGGACCGAAGAGAGTAATTTCGCTGACGCTGGTCCTTTGGACCACGGTCGCCTTCATTGCCTATTTCGTCGATTCCAAAACCGTCTTCTTTATGATCGCGGTGTTGGCAGGCGTCGGGCTTGGTGCTGTGCAGGCGGCCAGCCGCGCCCTCATGGCAGCCCTCATACCTGAGGGAAAAGAGGCCGAGATGTTCGGTTTCTACGCCTTCTGCGGCAAGTCTTCTTCAGTAGTCGGCCCGCTCGTCTTCGGCGGAGTCTCGCATGGGCTCGGTGGTGAGCAGCGGGCGGCGATCCTGTCGGTCGCCCTGTTTTTCCTCGTCGGCCTGGCGTTGCTGCAGCGAGTCCCAGATCCTTGCCGAGGGACAGGGGGGTGAGAAAAAAGGGATCAGGCCCCTTTGTGTTGCGTAGCTTACTACGAACAGCCCCCCGCTGACCCAGACCAGGGGGACAAGGGGTTGACAGCCAGATTTCTGTTGCCTTTTACTACCCTTTGTCTTTAAATTGAGGGTTGGGAACGGAATGGACAGCACATCGTTCCTAATGTGACGACGGAAGGAGCAGACGCGCCATGGCTGAAGAGACATCTTCCATGGATACGAAATCCATTCTCTTTAAGCAACTGGTCTTGAGCTTTCAGGCTTCGGCCATGCAACAGATGGGAAAGCTCATGAACCCTTTCACCCAGAAGATCGAGCGGAACATGTCTCAGGCCCAGATGTCCATCGACATGCTCGACATGCTGAAGGAGAAGACCAAGGGGAATTTGACCGAAGAGGAGGCCCGCCTGATCGAGGGGGTGCTCTTCGAACTGCGCATGAACTACGTGGATGAGGTGGAGAAGGATAAGAAGAAGGCGGAGGAGGAGAAGCGGGAGGCTGAGAGAAAGGAGGAGAAGGCCGGAGAAAAGGTTGCTCAAACCAAGGAGGAACTGAAGGAGAAAAAGGCGAAGAGACCCACTGCCAAAGCGCGGAAAAAGAAGAGAGAGTCCAAAGCAAAAGAGTCTTGAGCACGAAATATTTTGAACCCGAAAATCGGAGGATAACTATGTGCAGAAAGAGAATCTACATGGCGACGATCTTTGTCATCGTCCTGAGCTGTTTCACCTTCGGCAGTCTTGTCGTGGATCACCTGGCCGCGGCCCAAGGGCTGATGGCTCGGATGAACCTCTTCTCTACAATATTGCGTCTGGTCAAGACCCATTATGTGGACGAGGTGGACAGTGAGAAGCTTGTCGACAGTGCTATCAAGGGTATGCTCAGCAGCCTCGATCCCCATACCCATCTCATCCCGCCCAAGCAATATCAGGACAAGATAGACGAGCGGATGATTAAGGGAAGTTACGAAGGGATAGGCATTGCCTTTGACATCGTCAAAGGTTACCTCACTGTCATATCGCCCATCGAGGGCTCACCTTCCGACAAGCTTGGCATCCGGGCTGGCGACAAGATCGTCAAGATCAACGGCGAGTCGGCCATCGGCATCACCACCGACGAGGTGTTCGAAAAACTGCGAGGCCCAAAGGGGACCAGCGTGGATGTGTCCATCAAGAGGGAAGGGGAGAGGGAACTTATTGAAGTCACTATTGTCCGAGACAAAATCAAGATCAAAAGCATTCCTTCGGCCTTCATGATTCGGCCTGGGGTTGGTTACGTTCGCCTGAGTCGCTTTGCTCGGGAGACCGGCCACGACCTGGAAACGGCCCTGGACAGTCTGGAAGCCCAGGGGATGGATCATCTCATCCTCGATCTGAGAGGCAACGCCGGGGGGTTCCTCTCCCAGGCGGTGGAGATCGCTGACATGTTCATCCCTGAAGGGAACGAGATCGTCTATACAAAGGGAAGACAGGGAAAGTCGGAGAAGCATTATCGTGCCACCAAGGAGGCCACCCGTCCCTTGTATCCGCTCATTGTTATGATCGACCGGGGCAGCGCCAGCGCATCGGAAATTGTGTCCGGGGCGGTGCAGGATCTCGATCGGGGTCTGGTGGTCGGGCAGCCGAGTTACGGTAAGGGCTTGGTGGAGAATCAGATGAAACTCAGGGACGGGTCTGTCCTCATGTTGACCGTGGGCCGGTGGTATACCCCCAGCGGCCGACTGATTCAGCGGCCCTACACAGAAAAGTATCACCCCGAGGTGGAGATCGACTCCACCAGTGCGGCCGATACCACTGTGGCCCAACTGATCTACAGGACGATCAGTGGGAGAGAGGTTTACGGAGGCGGTGGGATCAAACCGGACGTTGAACTGGAACGGGACAGCCGATACAACAGGTTTGTCAACGCCCTGGAGCGGGGGAACTACTTCTTCGATTTCGCCGCCGTCTGCGTGGCCGAACATTCGATCCCTGCACAGTTCGATGAGTTTTTCGAGCATTTTGAAGTGACCGATGAGATCTATGAGGAGTTCAGAACCTTCCTCGAAGAGAAGGACTTTCACTACAAGAACGACGTTTTCCTCAAAGGGGTAAAGGCCGAGGAGTTCATCCTCGACGACATCAAGGCCATGCTCGCAGAGAAGGAAGATGCGTATACTGCGGCCCACTTCGAAACCAATAAACCGTACATACAGTATGCTATAAAACGCGAAATTGCCAAGGTCCTGTGGGGTCTCGAGGAGTGGTACGTGGTCTTTGTCAACAACGACCCTCAAGTCTTGGCAGCATTAGATCTCTTCCCTCAGGCCGCCGACCTCATGGCCGAGAGCAAGATGGTGCGATAGCTTTCCATAGCGCGATGAAAAGCTGTTGCCGCGCTTTCCATAGCGCGCAAGGAATTTCTATGTCCAAACCATCTAAAACGGTCCTCGATCTCGTTGAGCGGATTCTCTGAAAGGCAAAGAGGACAGGCTAATTTTCCCAGGGGCGAGGACACGGGACGAAAAGACGAAACTCCAGCGCCAGATCGACACCACCGATAAACAGATCGACCATCTCGTCTACGAGCTCTATGACTTGATGGATAAAGAGATTGCGGAAGGAAAGGATGTTCAATCGTCAGGGTTTTCATCGAAAAGTAGGTGGTAGAATGGGAAGAAGACGCTCAACTGTTTTTCTGGCCTATGTCATTTTGGTTCTCGCAGCCATAGAACAGAATGAGGCGCAGAAGGATTCGTTCAAAGGGAGGGTCAATTCTTATGTGGGATGGGGGCATCCTCCTAACCTGATGGAGAATCTTGAGGAGGAAGAAGCCTATCTTGAATTCCTCCTTTCTTCTGAGCAGAGGCAAGGAGATTCTTCTGTCGACAGCATTGAAATCGCATGGGTGAGTCACTATGCGTCCGGACTTGCCCCAGCCCACGATATGGCGACCGCTGTGGCAGTTGACAGCTCAGGGAACATCTACGTTACTGGTTACAGCCCGAATCTCCCCTTCGGGGTGGACTATTTCACTCTGAAGTACAGCTCCTCAGGCGAACAAATTTGGACAGCTCGATACGATGGGGTAGGCAAGGGTGATGATTTCGCCTCCGCAATCTGTGTGGATACATCTGAAAATGTGTATATAACGGGAAGGAGTTGGAGTCCAGTTAGTGGTTATGACTATACAACTGTCAAATATAATTCCGCAGGCGAGGAACAATGGGTTGCCCATTATGATGGAGGTGGAAATTCTCTTGATGGGGCAATGGCCCTTGCGGTAGACGCATTGGGCAACGTCTATGTGACGGGATATAGTATTGGTTCGGACATATGGTATGGTTACGATTATGCCACCGTCAAGTACAATTGGAACGGAGTTGAACAATGGGTGGCCCGTTATGACGGGCTCGGGAGTTGGAATGAGGTGGCAGTCGATGTAGCTTATATCCCCCTGCCAGTCCCAGATGGGGATGTCGATGTAGCCGTTGATGGCCTGGGCAGTGTCTACGTGACAGGATATAGTGAGGGGATAGGCACAAAAAAGGACTTCGCAACGATTAAATATAGCTCAGATGGAATCCAGGAGTGGACAGCGCGTTATGATAGGATGCAATATTCGGACGACAAGGCGACCGCATTGGTTGTTGATGGCATGGGCAATATCTGCTTGACTGGATACAGCGTGGGATCAGGCACTGGCAAGGACTACGCCACAGTCAAATATGACTCAGATGGGATCCAACAGTGGGTGGCCCATTATGATGGGCCAGCAAATGGGGATGACGTGGCAGCCGACATAAAGATAGATGGCTCGGGTGATGTATATGTAACAGGGGAGAGTAGGGGGCCAGGGACAGAGTACGATTACAGTACAGTCAAATACAGCTCAGATGGAGTTCGACAATGGGTGGCTCGGTACAATGGGCCGGGATTTTCAGACGACAAGGCGACCGGCATGGCTGTTGACCACTCAGGAATGGTTTACGTGACAGGATCGAGTGAGGGTTCTGATACAGGCTCAGACTATGTCACAATCAAGTATGACTCGGACGGGGTCCAGCAGTGGAAGGCCCATTACGACGGGCCTGCAAATGGGGATGACGTAGCAGTCGGCATCGCCTTTGATGGCCTAGGCGGTGTTTGTGTAGGAGGCTATGGTCAGGGATCAGGCACAGCCGAGGACTACATCACGGTCAAATACAACTCAGAGGGAGGCCAGGAATGGATGAGATGTTATGATGGGCCGTCAAATGCGGATGATGTGGCCAGCGATATAGCCATCGATAGTTCCGGTAATGTCTATGTGACAGGATATAGTGAGGGATCAAGTACCAAGAAAGACTATGCTACAGTCAAATACGACCGAGATGGGATCCAGCAATGGATTGCACGCTACAATGGGCCAGGAAATCATTATGACCAGCCTTATGACCTGGTAGTTGATGGATCAGGTAATGCTTATATAACAGGAAAAAGTAAGAATTCAGATCTAAGGTACGAATATGCAACAGTTAAATATGGTCCTGACGGGATCCAAAGGTGGGTTACACATTATCATGGACCGGGAATGCTTGAAGACGAGGCTACGGCCATTGCTGTTGATGACTCCGGCAATGTATATGTGACGGGAACGAGTTGGGGTTCAAGCTCCTGCTTTGATTACGCTACGATCAAATATGATTCAGAGGTGATCCAAAGGTGGGTTACGCGCTATGATGGGCCAGGGAATTCGTGCGATGGAGCGAATGCATTGGCTTTGGACTACTTTGGAAATATCTATGTAACCGGGAAAAGTTCTGGTTCAGGTCCATTCTGTGACTATGGAACAGTCAAATACAGATCAGATGGGGATATGGAGTGGGCAGTTCTCTTCAACGGTCCCGGCAATGGTTCCGATGAAGCGAATGCCATTGCCGTTGATGACTCAGGCCACGTCTATGTGACAGGATACACTTCTTGCTCAGACGGAGACAAAGATTACGCGACCATCAAATATAGCCCAGATGGGATTCTTGAGTGGATGGCTTGTTACGATGGGCCCGGATATTCTTCAGACGTGGCAACAGGCTTGGGCATTGATGCCTCAGGCAATGTTTACGTAACCGGATATAGTGGAGCACATGGCCCGTGGCAAGGCTATGATTATGCAACAGTCAAATACACTGCATATGGAGAACAAGAATGGGTGGCCCGTTACAATGGCCCGGCAAGTAATGATGATGTAGCAACAGCCATGGTCGTTGATGACTTGGGGAATGTCTATGTTACCGGATATAGCATGGGGTTGGGAACCTGGTATGATTTCGCAACTGTTAAATATAGCCCAAATGGCAACCAAGAGTGGGTCGCGCGCCACAACGCAGCAGGTCGTTCTTCTGACGTGGCAACTGCATTGGCCGTAGATGAGTCAAACAATGTCTATGTGACGGGATACTGTGAGGGTTCCCAATGGAGAATGTACTCTACGGTCAAGTATGTACAACCTTCAATTTCACACGGATTAAAAGGCGATGTGGACGGCGATAGGAGTATCAATATTCTGGATGTAATGGCTGCAGTCAGGCACATCTTGGAAATTCAAATTTTGTCTGGAGGTGCCTTTTGGAGGGCCGACTGCAATGGCGATGGACTGATCAGTGTTCCGGATGTCTTGGGCATTGTGAATGTGATTTTGGGAACCGGCACTTGCGAACCGTGATTTTCTTGGATTAGACGAGGGATCAGGACTCCAGCGCCAGAACGACGCCACCGACGGTCAAAATCGACCACCTGGTCTACGAACTCTATGATCTGACGGATAAGGAGATTGAGATTATGGAAGGAAAATCGTACCGCCCAATTTACGGATATTGCCGAAGCAAAGTGTAGTCAGGAACTCTTCACCAAGCAGTCCCGGCAAAAGTTGAAGGTGCTGCGCGAACATGCGCTGATCGAGAGCGCGATTTCATCGAACCGAATCGAGGGGGTGTCTGAAGCGACGATTCTGCTTCTGCATCGCACGTGTCGGGGCAATATCTGGGACGCAGGGCAGTACAAAGATAAGGATGTAGACATCATCCAGAAATTCCCGAACGGCGGGAAAGAGTCCGGTTTCGGACCATGCCGGCGAAGAAAACGCCCAAAGCCATTCGGCTGATGCTAACACTGTGGGAAGAGGGATTGAAGGAACGATGGGTGCATTCCCTCGTTATGCTATCTCCTGTTCATTATCAAGATGGCATACAAGAACTTCGAAGAACGGATCGGTCAGATTTCATCGCCCAAAGGAGCGAAAGTTGTGAATGCTGTCCAAAAGCAGATTGGAGAATTTCGACTGGTTGATATTGAAGCAGCATGTCCCAGGGTAGGACGGGAGTGGATCCGTAGCCTACTGGCAGATATGAAGAAGAAAGGTGAAGTTACCTGTGCGGGCCGTGGACCTGCTGCACGATGGCGCTACATTGGGAAGTGAGGATAATATCTTGAGAAGGGGTATTTGAAAGGGTATAGAAATTTAGCCACAAAATTGCACAAAAGGTCACAAAAGTAGTAGAGACCAGACCCGACACGTTTGCATCTGAATCACCAAACTTTGAACGGAAAGGAGAGGAGAACATGGCTAAGAAGAAGAGAAAAGAGGGTGCCAAGCAGTTGAAAGCGAAGCGAGAACGGCGCCGAAGACAGCGAAAAGGTAAATCCAAAGGCCCTATGGTCATCCAGCAGGTGAGTCGTGATGTACCCGTGGCCGAAAAGGGGTTTCGTATCGTAGGACCGGCGCAAGCAGCAATGGACTACGCTAAACCTCTCCTGGACATAATGGGCAAGGAGAATGCAGAGAACTTTGACCTGGCCATGAAGGTGGCTCAGATGTGCTGGAACATGGCCGTCTGCGATGATGAGAAGGAGCTTAGGGAAATGAAAAAGATGGTCCTGGAAGATGTACCATACCCGGACGCTGAAGCCTTCATCGATATGATGATCGAGCGCCATCACCACATGTTCCCCTATATTAAGGAAGAGTCGGGATTTTACATTCGGGAGAAGATCATCGATGCACCCGAGGAGCTGAAGCTCTTTGACGAGTCGAAAATTGTCCTTTCATCTGAGATATTCCCTGCTGACAGAAAAGACAAGGCTCTGATTCGTCAACTCCAAAAACTGGATGAACGAGTGGAATCAGGATTCGATTGGGAGAAGCATGAAAAAGATTTCCTCTCCTTTCAGAACAAGGTTGTCCAGCGTTACGGGGATTGGTGTGTCAAAAATGGGGTCTCCTGGGACGATACGGACAAGCTCTGCTTCGCTGTTCAGCGGTATCTCGATTTTGTGTATGGATATGGCAACGGGACTCTCTTCACCATTGACGAAGAGGCAGTCCGGGAGTTCGTCACCCTCTTCTGGATACGCAAGACGCAAGCAGAACCCGAGGAGCTGAGCGCCATGCCCAAAGCCCTGGAGCTCTTTTATCTCTTTTTAAAAGAGAAAGGGTTCGTTGACGAAATCGACAGATTCGTTCAAGCCATAAGGAGTTCGAGGCCGGAGTTCTTGGCAAATTTGAAGGCCTATTTCACACCTGTTGAGAAATAATTTTGGCCACAAAATTGCACAAAAGGACACAAAACCTGGAGGTAACAGATGGAGATCCTAAATGAATAGGGGATGACATTTTGTGATATTTTGTGGAGTTTTGTGGCTCAAGTTCAGGATGACAT
>JBHIER010000050.1:0-12055 GCA_046760705.1 bacterium | reverse complement strand
GGAGAAAAAAGGTGCGCAAAGAGATTAATATGAAACTCAAGCATCATTTGGAGGATTCAGATGTTGAGGTTATAGTGCATCAAAAGTGGAAAATTGCCTCCAAATCTACTGGAGCAGGAACAACCTTTGCCATCGGTTCTATAAAGCAAATCGATAAATTGAAGAAAGGCGAAGGAGTATTTAAAAGCGAGAACGCTTTTGAAAATTACTGGAGGAGAAAAGGTAGAGAGCGCGAGGCTAAAAAGAAGGTACGATGAAAAATGGTTCGAAAATACAAATTATCCGAGCAACTGACATTTCCCACTTTTGAACCACATCATGAAGTGAAGCTACCTTCTACCCGATACCAGGGAAGTAAAGCAAAGCTCGTAGGTTGGATCTGGGAAAACATACGACATTTCGATTTCTCAAATGCGATAGACATTTTTGGAGGCACAGGTGTCGTAGGCTATTTTCTAAAGCAAAAAGGCAAGCAGGTCTATTACAACGACTATCTCAAGTCGAATTATTTTGTGGGATTGGCTTTAATTGAAAATAACACTGTTAAATTGAGCAAGAAAGAAATTGAGAGACTCTTAATAAAAGCCTCAGATTATGACTATCCTTACTTTATTCGAGACACATTTAGAGATATCTACTATACACACGAGGAGAATGAATGGCTTGATATCACAGTTCAAAATATCCGGAGAATAAAAAATGCTTATAAAAAAGCATTAGCCTTCTACGCTCTTTTTCAAGCTTGTCTGGTGAAAAGACCTTTTAATCTGTTTCACCGAAGAAATCTCTATCTTCGTTTCGCTGAGGTAAAAAGGACATTTGGAAACAAAGCAACATGGGATAGACCATTTGAAGACCATTTTGTAGATTTTTTAAATGAAATTAATTACTTAGTCTGCAATAACGGTAAAGAAAATAAAGCTTATAATTTAGATGTTTTTGAAATAGAAGGGGACTTTGACTTGGTATATATTGATCCTCCTTATACATCATCAAAGGGTGTGAGTGTTGATTATCTAAATTTTTACCATTTTCTTGAGGGACTGGCAGATTATGATAATTGGAAAGACATGATCAACTATCGGACAATAAATAAACGATTTTACAAGGATAATGATCCATGGGGGAATAAGCATAACATCAGGTTAAAGTTTAGAGAGCTTTTTGAGAAATTCAAGGATTGTATTCTCGTCGTCTCATATAGATCGGATGGGATTCCGTCAATTGAACAACTTATATCCGATATAAAACTTTTCAAAAAGAAAGTTCATGTTTATGCCTTTGATAATTATAAATACGTATTAAGCAATGGCAGAACCTCCGAGGTTTTAATAGTTGCAGAGTAGATATGATGGAAAAACAGTGTCGACACTTTTGTCGTATTCGCACCTAAACTTGAAGGACGGGTTTGGAGAGATTGAAATTGTATCACCCCAAGAATTATAAGGAGGTTACTATTTATGGGAAAGATAGAGTATTTTGATTATGAGAAGGTCGCCAGAGAGATGAGAGCGCCAGATAGTATCTTAAGAAATTCAGGGTTTTTGTCATATAAGGTTAGATCTTGAAACAGGGATATTCATCAAATAGTCTCCAGCCACAGTAAAAAGTCCAAGGTGCGAAGGAGAAAGTCGGAGGCAATGGATGGCAAACAGGACTCTGTTCGTTCGCAAAGGAGGTACACCGATGGTTCGGATGGATACAGGCTGAAGGAAATCAGGAAATTTTGGGTATTTCTTACAGTACCGTGAGCACATGGGTGAGATAGGAGGAATTGAATAGAGCACGATTCAAGACCTGACTCCATCACTGGGGTTATTTACTTGCAAATGGATTTCATTGTGAGGTAATTATGCGGGCTATTGTTTTGATATGTATTACGATTGTCATCGGTCTTGTTCTTGTATTCAGCGTTTCTCTCAGCGTTGGTTGGATTCTGACCCTTTTGCTTCCTTTCTCCTTGTTTGAGGGAACGTTGCTGGCAATGATAGCTACCGTCTCAACTTTAGTTATCTGGCAGAACATGTTACGATCTGCTCCCACACAGGTGTTTGAAGAAGAAAGCGATTTTGGACCGGATGAAATTCCTCCATCTATGTTCTGGGATAGGAAGGCTGACAGGACATGGGAGAACTGGTTCAGATATGTTTTGGCGAACTCAATTTATGAAGACTTTTTTATTTCACCCCATTGGGTGGAGGCGATGAATGGGGAGCAACTGCAAGAGATGTCCATTCGTCTGGCGGATGCAGGGGTAGAGGTATTAAAAAAGAAATCGCCTTATGCCAAGCGGCTGAGGGTGAGCAGAGGGGCGCTGAGGCATGAGATGGGCGAAGGGGGGCAAGAACCGTATGATGACGACATCTTGGCCATGGCAGCGACTTCGATAAACGCGGAGGTAAGGGTTTACGGCAAGGAGCTGAGGGAAGTGGCCAGGGAGCAGTTATGGGAAGCCCCGGCGGATGTGTTTTAGTGAGTGGCGGATGGCCGCCTATCCAATCGTTGCTGGAATAATAGGGACAATTTCCATTTTGGGGCCCAGCTAATTTGTCAGCTCCAGAATTTCTCTAAGAGAAGATGAGAGTCCTGGTACAACAACCAGGAGTCGATTTGACAATTTAAGGAGGGGGCGATGGCGACTTTCAAAGACAGAATTATCCGGGCAGCAAAGCTCGATGTGAACCTGTATGAAGAGGTCGAGGCAGACAAGGGGGCGATGGGTCAGGCCATGGGGGTGGTGGTTCTCTCCAGTGTGGCCGCAGGTATAGGGACGATTGCTACCCGCGGTGTTGCGGGGATCATGATCGGAGCAATCAGCGCACTCATCAGTTGGTACATATGGGCGTATCTTACCTACCTCATCGGGACAAAATTGCTCCCGGAACCCCAGACCAGAGCAGACCCAGGTGAGCTGTTGCGTACCATCGGCTTTGCCAGTTCTCCTGGACTCATTCGGGTGTTAGCCATTATACCAGGGTTGGTGGGGATTGTCTTTCTGGTAGCTTCGATCTGGATGCTGGTCACGATGGTGATTGCAGTCAGGCAAGCGCTCGATTACACGAGCACTTTGCGCGCTGTGGGCGTCTGTTTTATCGGCTGGATCGTTCAAGGCCTGATCCTGATGGTTCTTGCCAATTTGGTGAGGTAGGAATGAATGGTAACCGATCATAGGGTGTTAAGATTTTCCCTGGTTTAGTCTTGGGCAATCCACGGCAGATCAGCCGAGCGGTTTGCCTCAGAGACAATATCCGTTCCACCCAACGATCTCTTTTGTCAACCCGAGTTCCCTGGCTTCGTTTTCGCCAGAGCACACCAAAGCGTAAGACGCGTTCGGCTCGATTGTTGGTGGGATCAACCGCTGCCCTGTGAGAAAGTAAACATCTAACAGGGCCTGCCACCGCAAGAAAAAGCCATAACGAATCTAACTCCCGTAAAAGACGACGGACCAACTTGACATAAGCTTGTCTGACCGGCTCAGGCGTGGCTGCCCAGTCGTTCTCAGAGAAGGTTCGTTCGATTTCTGTCGGAGTTTCTATCATGGTCTGGTGTTCATACCTTTCAAGATGGACCGGGCTCTTTTCACCAGAGAAAATCCAGTCGGCGGATTTATAGCAGGTTCCCCTGAAGCGCTCTCTTTCGATAAAGGTCTCCATGAGCACCGGGAGGGTTCAACAAAACCGACAGGCTTGGTGCGTTCGGGCTGTTTCTCCAGGTGGCATCGAGGGTTGGGCAATTGGATCAACCCGTCACGGCAGGCCCGGTCTTTAAGTCGGCCGTTGGGCTGTTTCCAATCGAGCAACTGACAGATTATTATCCACAGTCGACGTCGGCTGAGCGATGGGTTGGCCGATACTGTATTTTGATCAACTGGAGCTCAGTCTCACTAAATTTTGTGCCTCGCAAGGCCATTTCTCCCTGTGTTTCATCCTCTCATTCTGATGTTGACTCTCGGTCCAAAACACTGATTCTCACAATCAATTTCGAGCAAACCCTGTGATCGGATACCTTTAATGGCGCCAAATTGTTGAATAAATTTACAGTGGTGTTGTGTTATTCAACATATCTATGATCCCCTAAATTGTTGGATGAAGGCTGAATCACATCTTCGCATGTAAATAATTTCAACAGTCTTGAGAGACAAAGAAGATTTCCGAAATGGGCAATTCGGTCCCAATCCATATTTTTTCGTCCTTATAAGTTTCAATATTTTAAGCGCTTAGTAAAATCCTAAGCGTTTTTTCCATCAGGTTGTATAACTTGGCACAGATCTTGCAGGGCTATTATGTGCCGATCGGCAAAAGGTCTAATCTTAACAGAAGGGAAAGGAGGCAAAGGGGAGATGAGACGAGCCGTTTATTCACCAAAAAGAATGGATGCTGAAGGTTGAGTCCTTGCAGTGGAAGGAGGTAGATTAAGATGTTCGTAGTCCTTGCTCTTTTAACGTTTGCCTTTTTTATCACCCTCGATGTCATTGTGCGTAGGGTCCAAGCCCGAAGGTTTGCTCTGGCCGGTCTTGGTGTCAGAGATTTCAGGCTGCCTCATGGTCTCTTCTTCCACAAAGGTCATACGTGGGCGAATCTCGAGGCTTCGGGGAGGATGAAGGTGGGGGTGGACGATTTTGCCCAGAAGGTTCTGGGTCGATTCGATCGATTCAAACTCCGGGAAATTGGAGAGGCTGTCAAACAGGGAGAGAAGATTTTTTCAGTGGAGCAGGGAAAGCGGGCGGCCGTCTTCACCTCACCTGTCGACGGTGTCATACGTTCGATTAACGGAAAGGTGACCGAGGACCCAGGCGTTGTCAAAGAGCATCCGTATGAGGCCGGTTGGATCTACACCATCGAGCCGACCAATCTGGCCAACAACGTTAAAAGATTGGCCAGCGACAAGAAGGCTCTCTCCTGGTTGCGAAATGAGATGCGAAAATTGCGGGATTTCCTCGCCGAACAGTGCCTTCAAGACAAACTGGTCGGACAGACCCTTCAGGACGGAGGGTTGCCCGTCGAGGGACTGTTGGAGCACATGGACGATTTCACCTGGAAGCATTTTCAGGAGGAATTTTTGGTAAAGTGAGGGGGGTGTAAATTTTGCGTAGTCTTGTGAATGAATTCACAAAAGGTGAGTATGATTGCACAAAAGGGAGACTGAGATGACCGCAATCTTTGTTGTCTTTACGTTTGCCTTTTTTGTCCTCCTTGATGTCATTGTGAGGAAAGTTCGACCCCGCTGGGTTGAAGCCGTGCAGGTCGCTCAGACCCGCGGCGAGCTCCCGGGGCCTCAATTTGCCCTGGCCCGAGTTGGTGTGGAAAATTTTGAACTGCCCAAAGGTCTCTTTTTCCACAAAGGCCATACGTGGGCCAATCTCGAGGCTTCGGGGAGGATGAAGGTGGGGGTGGACGATTTTGCCCAGAAGATTCTGGGTCGATTCGATCGATTCAAAGTCCGGAAAGTCGGAGAGAGAGTTAAACAGGGAGAGAAGATTTTTTCAGTGCAGCAGGGAAAACATAGTCTCTCCTTCACCTCACCTGTCGACGGGATCATAAGTTCGGTCAATGAAGAAGTGATCGACGACCCTCAGGTTGTGAAGGAGAACCCTTACGAAGCAGGATGGATCTACACGGTAAAGCCGGCCGATCTTGCCCGCAACATCAGACAATTGACTATTGCGGAGGATGCAACGGCGTGGCTAAGAAATGAGGTGCGGAACTTCCGAGATTTTATCGCCGAGCAATTCGTTCAGGACAAACTTGTCGGACAGACTCTCCAGGACGGGGGACTTCCTGTCGAAGGGCTGATGGAACATATGGACGAGTTCACCTGGATGCGTTTTCAGGAGGAATTTCTGATATAGTAGGAAGCTGCGGAAGATGAAAGCGATGCTCATAGACATTACGAAGTGTATTGGGTGCGAAGCCTGTGTGTATGCGTGTAAGGATCAGAACAAGTTACCCGAGGAGGTGGATCCCAAACTCACCGATAAGACCTGGACCGTCCTTGAGGAGCATAAGGATCTCTTTGTGAGAAAGCTGTGCATGCACTGCAAAGATCCGGCTTGTGCTTCGGTCTGTCCGGTGGGGGCATTTCGCAAGACCGAGGAAGGGGCGGTGGTGTATGACGGGCATAAATGTATCGGCTGCCGATACTGCATGGTTGCCTGCCCCTTTTCCATTCCAAAGTACGAGTGGGACAAAGCCCTGCCGCTGGTGCAGAAGTGCATTTTCTGTTTCGATCGTATTTCCAAAGGTGAACAACCTACCTGTGCTGAGGTGTGTCCAACCGAAGCCACCCTGTTCGGGGATCGGGACGATCTGCTTCGGGAGGCAAAGATGCGAATTCGCCAGAATCCCGATCTGTATGTCGACCACATCTTCGGAGCCGAGGAAGTTGGAGGAACCTGCGTTCTCTATCTATCCAGCGTCCCCTTTAAGGATATAGGTTTCAGAACAGATCTTACCCCGGAGCCGCTCCCAAGGATTACCTGGAAGGTGATGTCACTGGTTCCAAACGTGATGAGTTTAGCAGGAGTGGGCTTACTGGGTACATGGTGGATCATAAACAGGCGTATCAAACTTGACAGAGAAAGGGCAGAACAAGTGGAAGAAGCTGAGGCTGAATAGAGAGACGGCATAGAGGTTAAGAGATGAAAAAGATAAGAATACCCAAAATTACGTTTTGGAGAGCGGTGTTGCTGGTCATTTTGGCCTTGGGTCTCTATTCTACAGTGTTACGATTCGGAAAGGGTTTAGGAGCGGCCACCAACTTGAGCGATCAATTTCCCTGGGGGTTGTGGGTTGGGTTTGATATGTTGTGCGGCATCGGGCTCGCCGCTGGCGGATTGACTATCGCCGCGGTCATCTACATTTTTAATCTTAAGAAATATGAACCAGTAGTGAGGCCTGCGCTGATGACTGCCTTTCTGGGATATGTGTTGGAGATCGTAGCTGTGCTCTTTGATTTAGGACGGCCTTATCGGATCTGGCATGTGATCATCATGTGGAACCCTCGTTCGGTCATGTTCGGAATGGCCTGGTGCGTCATGCTCCTGACCACAGTTTTGGCCTTGGAGTTTAGCCCCGTCGTGTTTGAAAAGTTTCGCCTTGTCAAGCCGCTAAAGATAATTCGTCTGTTGACCATTCCCCTCGTCGTTGCGGGAGTGGTTCTGACGATACTTCATCAGTCGTTTCTTGGGGCCTTGTTCTTGATTGTGCCAGGAAAACTTCACCCCTTGTGGTACTCCCCAATTCTCCCCCTCTTCTTTTTTATTTCGGCCATCACTGTTGGATTGGCCATGGTGATTTTTGAGTCATTTCTCAGTTCAAGAGCGTTCGGGAGGAGATTGGAATTCAATCTGCTTGTCAACCTCGGCCCAGTTATTATGCTTCTTTTGGCATTTCTGCTTTTGTTAAGAGTGGAGGATCTGGTGCGACTGAAGGCCTTGTCGGCGGTCTTCGAATTCAGCTATGAGAGTGTGCTCTTCCTGACTGAGATCGTTTTAGGAATGGTTGTGCCAATGATATTATTAGTCGTTCCCAAAATCCGAGGGAACCCGACAGGACTTTTCTCTTCGGCCCTGTTGGTTGTGCTTGGGTTTGTTCTCAATAGGATGAACGTGGCTGTCACGGGTCTGGAAGCAGCCGCAGGCGGCACGTACTTTCCTTCATGGATGGAGATTACGATCACCCTGGCGATTGTCGGATCGGGACTCGCTCTCTTTTACGGGATTGCGAAATATTTTCCAGTATTTCCGAAGGAGAAACACGGAACACTCCCTTTGGTATCGGCTGTGGTGTCAAACGAGTAATGCCGTCTTTTCGACACAAAGATGTGATATGGAAGTGGTGAAGAGAATTGTGAAAAGAGATCGGAAAAAAGGAAACTGGCAAGAGCATCTCATCCTGGAAGGTGAGTTGAAATGCATCTGGATGACGGCTGGAGTCGTTTCCTATAAGCTCTGCAATTACCAGTATGAGTGCGAGAGATGTCCCTTCGACCGGGTTTTGAGGGGAGGGAGCAATGCGTCCGTCGGTCAGGACAGAAGTCCGAACGAGGACTCGGACTTTCGAACCATACCGATAGAAAAGATCTCGCAGGGAGATGGACCGGGCGATTTAAAGGGTTCAGACTTCGAGGGGATTTTTAAGAAGTTTTATGATGTCAGAATCAAAAGGAATCTTTTCTATCATCGCGGTCACACCTGGGCGGATGTCGACGATCCTGACCATATCAGGATGGGCATCGACGATTTTGCCGGGAGGTTTATCCTCGGAACAAAAATGGTTGTCCTTCCTACACGGGGAAACAAAATCGACCAGGGACAGGTCTGCTGCTGGATCGTCGAAGAGGAGGGCCCCCTGCCCATTGTGGCCCCACTCACCGGTGCCGTGGTAACTGTCAACCCACAGCTTTCGGAAGACCCAGGCCTTGTCAATAGAAGCCCCTACGGAAAAGGGTGGTTGATGAAAATAAAACCCGAGAATTTACGTCGGGATCTGAAATACCTTTACAGCGAGGATGCCGTTATCCCAAGGTATAAAAGGGATATCGAAAGACTGAGGAAAAAATTTGAATCCCTTCTGAGAGAAAATTGGGAGAACCTGGGTCCGAGGCTGTGCGACGGAGGAAATATGTTCATTCACCTGCGGGATATGATTGGTCAGCAGAGATATTTTGACATCATAAGCGCTTTTTTCACCGGGAAATAGGCGATCTTAACCCGCCGGCATCGGGCTGGTGGGAGCTCTTCAGTACTCAGTGCTTTTGAAATGGCCACACAAGGTGAGAGAGTGGAGGTACAAGAGACACGATGGGGTATTCATTTTTGTCCGGATCGTCCATAGATCCTTTCGATTCTGTCGTGGGGCCCCGGTTGACCTCCAAGAGTGGCCAGGCGAGCGGTATCATCATGGCAGGCGGCGACAACAGCAGAATTTCGACCAATAAAGCCCTCTTGACTCTTCACGGCCGGCCGATCATTGCCGATACCTTGGACACGCTGGCTCCGATATTCGAAGAGATACTTATCGTCACCAACCGACCTCAGGAGTACACGTTCCTGAACACCGAGGCGGTTAAGGATATTATTCCGCGAAAAGGCCCCTTGGGTGGCCTGTACACCGGCCTGACGGTCTCCAAGAACCGATACAACTTTGTGGTGGCCTGCGACATGCCCTATCTCAATCCTGATCTCATCCTGTACCTGCTGGACAGAAGTGAGGGGTTCGATGTCGTCGTGCCCCAGCTCGAGGCCGGTCTTGAGCCCCTGCACGCGGTCTATTCGAAGGCCTGCCTGGAGCCGATTCTGACCCATTTGATCGAAGGAGACCTGAAAGTTCAGTCCTTCTACGGCGAGGTCAGGACGGAATACGTCCAGCAGCGGGAGATCGAACGGTTCGATCCCGAGCTGAGGGCATTCTTTAACATCAACTGCCGGGAGGACTTGCAGAAGGTCAAAGCTCTCGCAAAGGGGGGAAGACACATAGCCATGGGGTAACTGAGGCCGTGGAGGTTCTTCGCCTCTCCCAGGAGGACGGGAAAAGGACCGAGGACATGGTGGCCAGGGAGACCCCCCTGACCATCTTCCTGAATGGCCAGGAGCTGGTGACCCTGTTGTGTACACCCTCACACCTGAAATATCTGGCCGTGGGGTTCTTACTCTCCGAAGGCCTTTTGAAGGGCTGGGAGGATGTGAAGTCGGTTCTATTCTATGAGGAGCGGGGGCTGGTGAATGTCTTGACCACCAACGATTTAGAGTTGCCCAAAGACCTCTTTCAGAGACGGACCATCACCTCCGGCTGCGGCAAAGGGGCCGTCTTTTACAATGCGGCCGATCGCCTTCAATGCCGACCGGTCAAGTCCGAGCTGAAAGTGATGGCGAATACTATCCGTAATCTGATGAGGCAGGTGAACGGAAGATCGGAGCTGTTCAAGGCCACCGGAGGGGTGCACACATCTGCCCTGTGTCGGGGGGAGGAGATCGCCATCTTCAGGGAGGATATTGGCAGGCACAACGCCATCGATAAGATTTTGGGCGAGTGTCTCCTGGAGCAGATCCCGACGGATGACAAGGTGATGGTCACCAGCGGCAGGCTCACCTCAGAGATGCTCATCAAGGTGGCCAGACAGGGGGTGCCGGTGCTGGTCTCCAGGGCGGCGCCGACCGATCTGGCCATCGGGCTGGCAAAAAGAGTGGACGTGACCTTGGTGGGCTTTGCCCGGGGGTCGAGAATGAACATCTATTCCAACTCGGAACGGGTGATCCAGCAGGCAGAGCCCACCTTTCAATGTACCGCTGCTCATGGCGAGCATACGGCGGGCCACAGGTGAGCCATTTTGTATGAGATGTCACAACCGTCACCCTTATTAACTTTAAAGAAGCGTCTATGCTGCCCATAGATCAGAAGGTGAAAGAGATCGAATCGCTCCAGAGAAAAGACTACCTGCCAAAAGAGTACGTCTATTTCTACAGAGATCTTGTCCGATGCCAGTGGGAAAGCAAAGGCAGAGTATTGATCGACATTCCTGCGGAGGAGATGGATCGAAGGCTGAAGGAGGGGGTCCATCTTCTGGATTTCGACCGGCTGGAGATCGAAGAGGAGCCTCTGAAACATCTATTTTTGAAGATATGTGAGGCGATACAGAGATACGGAAAAAGGGACGGGGCTGAGCTCGATCGGTTGAAGAAGGCGGCAGAGGAACTGGACCTTGGCCGTTTCGTCAGAAAAGCTGCGCTCGGAGATGCAGACTATTTCGAATCGCTTTCGGACACATTACAGGTGGAGAAAGAGTATCTCTTGTTTTTGGGAATTCACCTCGGCAAGCCGTTCTTCGAACTGTGGGCCGAGAGGGTCAGGGGACAGATCGAGGACAGGGTCTGGCGGCGGGGCACCTGCCCGGTGTGCGGCCACGAGCCGGCGATGGCCAGATTGGAGAGGGAGCACGGGCGGCGCATTTTGCAATGTTCCCTGTGTAGCACTGAATGGACCTTTCGGAGGATGCAGTGCCCCTTTTGCTCCAACGATGATCCCAACAGGTTGCGGTTCTTTTTCGTTGAGGAGGCGAGCCCCTATCGGGTGGACGTGTGCGAGGAGTGTAAAAGATACATTAAGACCATCGATGAGAGAAAGGTGGAGGAGGGAAGAGAGGTGACCCTTGCCGTCGAAAACGTCGCCACCATACACCTGGACATCTTGGCCTCCAAACAGGGATATAGGAGCCCTGAATTTTGCCTTTTCGATTTATCAGAGGAATCGGTTATTGATGAGTGGCCATCGACGAAACTTGGAGAAAGTCAGAACGCATTCTTAGAAGGTTCTACATGATAATGGGTTACAGTATGAAAACCGCTCTACAATCATAAGGGGGTGAGTTTTAGAAATGTCCATTTCAAGGAGAGGCTTTTTCAAAATGGCTGGGGTGACAGCGGCCGGCGGTCTTTTGGGCAGGCGTCTCTTCGATCTCCGTGCGGCCCGCGCCTACGCCCAGCAGTTGAAGATCAAATACGCCAAGGAGAGCCCGACCATCTGTCCCTATTGTGCTGTCGGGTGCGGGCAGATTGTCTCTGCCAGTAAAGGGAAGGTGATCAACGTCGAAGGTGACCCTGACCATCCCATCAATGAGGGTGCCCTCTGTTCGAAGGGCGCGGCGCTGTATCAACTGGCCAACAACGAACGGCGGCTCACGCACGTGCTGTACCGGGCTCCGTACACCGACAAGTGGCAAAAGAAATCCTGGAGGTGGGCCCTGAATGAGATCGCCAAGAAGATCAAGTCCACCCGTGATGCCACCTTCGTGACCAAGAACGCCAAGGGGCAGGTGGTCAACAGGGCCGATGGGCTCGCGTCCGTGGGCAGCGCGGCCATGGACAATGAGGAGTGCTGGCTCTATCAAAAGTTTCTGAGGTCGCTGGGCCTGGTGTACATCGAACACCAGGCGCGCATATGACACTCGGCCACTGTTGCGGCTCTGGCAGAGTCGTTTGGTAGAGGGGCTATGACCAATCACTGGATCGATATTGGGAATAGCGACTGTATTCTCATCATGGGCCGCAACGCGGCTGAGA
>JBHIER010000049.1:0-12057 GCA_046760705.1 bacterium | reverse complement strand
AGGAGCGGGTGCTAAAGGCGATTGATCCCGACAAGGATGTGGACGGGTTCCATCCGGTGAACGTGGGCCGGCTGATGATCGGAGCCCCGGGGTTTCTGCCCTGCACGCCCCATGGGATTCAGCAGCTTCTGCTGCGCAGTGGAATTGAGATCGAGGGCAAACACGTGGTTGTTGTGGGACGCAGCAACATCGTGGGGAAGCCTGTGGCGATGATTCTGGTTCAGATATGGCGGCGATGACCCGTCAGGCGGACATCCTCATCGTGGCGGCGGGCAGGCCGAACACGGTCACCGCGGACATGGTCTCCGAAGGGGTGGTGGTTGTAGACGTGGGCGTTAACCGGATCAACGATCCCACCAGGAAGAGGGGATTCCGATTGGTCGGCGATGTGGACTTCGAGGGGGTGAAGGAGAAAGCGGCGGCCATCTCCCCCGTGCCCGGTGGTGTGGGGCCGATGACGATTACCATGCTCTTGGCCAATACGGTGCAAGCAGCCCGGGCCTTTCTCATCAAGATGCGAAAGGCCTGGATCGGAACCGATGAGGCCGGCAAGGGTGACTACTTCGGCCCCCTCGTGGTAGCCGGTGTCTACGTCAATCACGAAATCGGACCGAAACTCCGTCGGTTGAACATCCGAGATTCGAAGAGGGTGTCGGATGCGAAAGTGAAAGAGCTGGCCGGAGAAATTCGATCCCTGTGCCCCCACACTGTGGTCGCCATCGGCCCTGAGAAGTACAACGAACTGTACGAAAAGATGAAGAACCTGAACCGAATCCTAGCCTGGGGTCACGCCAGAACGATAGAAAACCTTTTGGAAGAGACCCCCTGTTCGAGGGTCCTCTCCGACCGGTTTGGAGATGAACGGTTCATTCTGAATGCCCTCATGAAAAAAGGGAAGAAAATTGAGCTCGAACAGAAGCACAAGGCAGAAGAGGACGTGGCAGTGGCCGCAGCCTCCATCCTGGCCCGGGCTGAGTTTCTCATCCGGCTGGAACGATTGTCACGGCAATGGGGCGTTGACCTGCCCAAAGGGGCCACTCATGTGGCCGAGGCCGGGAGAAGATTGGTCAAAGAACACGGCCAGCAGATACTGACCAAGGTGGCCAAAATACATTTCAAAACCACCCGAAGCCTGAGGTCTCCAGATGATGGGCCCGGCTGAAATTTATAGTGTCACAGAGATCACGAAGCAGATTAAGTCTCTGTTAGAGAACAACCTTTCCACGGTCTGGGTGAGAGGGGAGCTCTCCAACTTCACCCACCACACTTCAGGCCACATGTACTTCACCCTGAAGGACGATCTGTGCCAGATCAGGTGTGTCATGTGGGAGGAGTACAACGCCCGCCTCTTCTTTACCCCCCAGGACGGGATGAAGGTGTTGGCCCAGGGTGATGTGACCGTTTACGAACGGGCTGGCCAGTATCAATTCAGAGTGCTTCAACTGCAACCCGTCGGGGTTGGCGACCTCCAGATGGCCTTCGAGCGGCTGAAGGAGAAGCTGCTTCGGGAGGGTCTGTTCGACGAAGAGCATAAAAAGCCCATTCCGCTGTATCCCCAGAGTGTGGGGGTTATTTCGTCGCCTTCTGGGGCTGTCTTCCGGGACATCGTGCACATCATCAACCGCCGTTTCCCCGGGACTCACATTGTCCTGAACCCTGTCAGAGTTCAGGGGGATGGGGCCGCAGGAGAGATCGCTCGGGCCATCGATGAGTTCAACCGCTGCGGTGAAGTCGATGTGCTCATTGTGACCAGGGGCGGGGGTTCCTTGGAGGATCTGTGGGCCTTCAACGAGGAGGTTGTGGCCAGAGCGATCTTCCGATCGGAGATTCCAGTGATCTCGGCCGTCGGCCACGAGGTCGACTTCACCATCGCCGACTTTGTGGCCGACCTGAGGGCACCGACCCCTTCGGCCGCCGCTGAGTTGGTGGTACCCGATGGGAAGAAACTCCTTCGGGATGTGCGGACGTTGGCTGCTCGTGCGAAGGAGTCGCTGGAAAGGAGGATCCAATCGTACCAGGAGCGGCTTGACGCTCTCACGTCCAGTTACGGGTTGCGGCACCCCGCGGATATGATCCGTCAGTGCGAGCAGAGAAGAGATGAGTTGGTGAAAGGCCTTTGCATCCATATTACCCATTTCATCCAAAGACAGGAGCAGGCTTTCTCTCTCCAGCTAGGCAAGCTGGAAGGGCTGGGCCCGCCGGCCGTCTTAAAGAGGGGTTACAGCATCTGCAGAAAATTGCCGGGCAGGACCGTGGTCCGGGAGGCGGACTCGTTGCGGGTTGAGGACACAATCGAAGTGACGTTCCATAGAGGCTCAATCGAGGGTGTTGTTGAAAAAGTGAGATCGGAGTGATCGTCCGTGGCGATGAACGAATTTGAGTATGCGTTGAAGCGTCTGGAAGAGATCGTAAAGGAGCTGGAGAGGGGCGAACGGTCTCTGGAGGAATCTCTCAAGCTCTTTGAGGAGGGCATTCAGATGTCCCGCATCTGTACGGAGAGGCTGACTGCGGCCAAGGAGAAACTTCAACAGTTGGTCCGCTCCGAAGACGGGACTTTCAAAATCGCGCCTCTTGAGGGGGAAGACCTGTAGCCTGTTCAATTTACCAGCCACTGAGTTACGGAGACACAGAAGTGTTTTTCCGGAGTCTCTGGGGCGAGTACTCCAGGTTATTTGGCTGTGAGGAAACCGAGGGTAAGTTGAAATTTCACGGACGTCCCCAAATGTAAAAAAGATTTTGATGAGGGTGGATACCTTGTGCCTGCCGCAGTCAGGATTGTGAAATTTTGGACTTGACATTTGGCTTATTTGATATATTTTTATGCAAAAAGGAGTTGTTCGGAGTGAGAAATGTATTCACAGCAAATATTGGGGTTGTATTGATACTTTTTCTGATTGCCTTGATGACACTGTTTATGGTTCAGTGTGAAAAGCGAGGTACTTCAGTTGAACAACTTCTCTCTGGAAAAGCTTTCCTGGTAGGGCAGAATAAACATGATGGCATAAAGATCACCAACATCCAGACATCAGACATCACCTATACCGATTCCACAGGTTCGTACACACTGCCTATGCCGGAAAAGGATAGCACTTATACTATTGTCGGGTACTTTCCGTATTGTGCTTCCGATTCAGTGGAGATTGAGATAGAGCAGGGCAAAGTACTCGGCAATGTTCCTGATTTATATTTGCATCAGCAACTCAGAGTCGACATCTTTACTGATAAGTTCGTTTATCATTCAGAGGATACCATTACGATTTCGGTTCGTATTACCAATGTTTCAGACGATACAATTCAGGGACCGATAAGTTTTAGCATCAGCGAAACATTTTTTGTGCTACAGGATTCCAATAAGACTATTTATTATGGGATAGGCCTTCCCAATCCCTTTATCCGTTACGCTTGCGATGACCTAGTAGCTCCTGGAGAGCCGAAAATTCATCAGAGAGACTGGTTAATAAGATCCTATCTCAATTCGGATAGAGATCCTCCTCCGCCTGGCGAATACACACTGCATGTTGGTTGGAGTCAGTGTCTATTCCCAGCAATTTCGCCCTTTGTTCATGAAGCAGAGTTTGTAATCTTTGAATAATTCACATTGTTAGCAATAAAGGAGGGAAGAGACATGAAAAAGGCATTTAGAGATTTGGAAATAATGAGCGTTTTTTCATTGGTCATTGCAGCATTGGTCTTAGCTATTGAGTATTATGTTGGTGATAACATCAAGGTGAATCAAGACCAGACGAATTATAAACAAAGTGAGACCTCCATAGCCATCGACCCAACAAATTCCAATAACTTGGTGGGTGGTTGGATAGACTGGCGAAATAGTGGAGGGGCCGCCAGTAAATATGCGGTCGCTTGGGGATATTCTACTGACGGTGGAGCTACGTGGCAAGATGGGGTGTTCGACCCTTCTCCTAATTACAGTACGGCTAATCCTTCTGTAACAGTAGATGATGATGGTAATTTCTATTTCTGTTATCTTGCGCTCGATAACGGTACAACGATTAGATCTGTTTACGTGCATAAATCTACCAATGGGGGAGAGACATGGGGTCCCAGAAAAACTGTGGTAGAGCACACAAGTCCAGAAGAAGACCAAGCTGACAAACCTTATATTGTCGCTGATCAGTCTGGAACAACCAATAATGTCTATGAGGGCGCAATAAAGTTTTGTCGGTCAACAGATAGTGGCGATTCTTGGAGCGATCCGATCCAAATTAGTTATACCAGCATTAGTAAATACGGTTTAAACGGAGCATGTCCTGCTGTCGGTTTAGACAATAAGGTGTATGTTGCCTGGTTTGACGACATCTATAATAAGATATATTTCAATAAATCCACAGATGGAGGTGTTACTTGGAAGTTCGAAAGCACTCAACGTTCGGATTTTGATCCAGTAGTCGAAAATATTGTCGACCCAGAAACTGGATTTGGTGCCGTTCACGACGACGCTTTCCCATCACTTGTGGCTGATCCAAACAATGATGGTTATCTATATTTAACTTGGGCAGATAAAAGGCATGGCACCACAGATATTTTGTTCCGCCGATCAATTAATGGTGGAGACAGTTGGGGCCCCATAAAAACCATCAATGACGATGGTGCCAACAAAGCCCAATTTTACCCTTGGATAGCCACAGATGAAATAGGCAACATAGTAATTGTGTTTTATGATAACCGGAATAGTCCCTCTAATAAGGTAGATTTGTATCTTGCTGAATCGAAAGACAGGGGTGTAAACTTCAGCGAGAACATAAAAGTAACTTCTGACCAATCTGACCCATCAGTTGGCGCTTTTGCCTGGTTTAAAGACTACATTGGTGTGGCATATGGAGGAGGCCATGCCCTTCCTCTGTGGATGGATTCGCGGTCTCAAACAAATCTTGATATTTATACGGCAGAAGTTGATTTACCACCTCGCGGACCAACAAATTTGAGCTGGCACAAAGACAATAACCATCCTCATCTCACCTGGGATGCTAACGAGGAGTCTGATTTATCGGGATACAATATTTACCGCAACGTGGGTTGTGGATATTCTCTCATTGCTTTTGTATCCAAGCCAACTACGGATTATCTAGATGAGGATATCACAGTTTATGGCGGGAAGTTTCCACCAAATCACGCTTATTATTACGTTAAGGCTGTCGATACCGCTGATCCACAAGCCTTGAAATCAGACAAATCGAACACCATTGCAGTGCCGACAAACCAAGTCTGTAAACAAATTGCTGAGGGTGGAGTTTTACCAAGAGAGTATGGTCTCATTCAGATTTATCCCAATCCCTTTAATCCAAGGGCAAACATTGACTATCGGCTTCCCGAGACAGCATGGATAAGTCTGGCTATATTCAATACATTGGGGCAGCAGGTACGGATCTTAGTGGAGAGTGAGCAGGAGCCCGGTTTCTATACACAGGAGTGGGATGGCCGCGACGATTCTGGTCAACCTGTGCCCAGTGGGTTCTCCTTTTGCTGCCTCACGGCGGGTTACTTTTCTCAGACAAGGCCTATGGTTCTCATGAAGTAACTCACAGATTTCACGATAGAAAAGGGCCATCTTGGTTCTATCCGAGGTGGCCTTTCCCATGTGTGCCGGGCATACTTGGGAGCTTGGAGGTGGGGTCCTTTACCCAACTATATGGAGTGAAACCTTATGGAGCGAAGGGTTAGCGAAGCGCACGGGAATCGGTGCCAGACGGTGTCCGAAGGAAGCGTGGAGAAAAATCAAAGCCCCGATCTGACGAGCAGAAACGGGATAGGAGGCAATCTTGGTCAGACGGGGTTGAATGAAACGGTGAAGCCCATGTCCATTAAGGACCGCGGCAGAAGATCCGGCAGGGATAAAATGGGGGCGTCCGTGAAATTTTGACTTTCTTTTTGTTTGGTGCCATAGTGAGTCCACGCCGCACTATGCACACATAAACGCCCCTGGGACATTGCACCACATTATTATACATGAGATATAAAGGTAAGCCATTTTTCGGGACAGTAAACGAGGTATAGTAAAAGCACGCTCAGTATTTTCTTATCCTGTTCTATTCATCAGCCACTGAGATACATTTGACTCATATTTCAGGTATGTGTCCTGTGATATAAAGGAGTTGAAAAGTCGAAGAGAAAGGCAGAGGAAGGAAAAGGGAATGGAGAGAGTGAAACCCTTTGGAAACTTATGGATCTGGCAACAAGCAAGAATCCTTGTCAAAGAGATATGTGTTGACTTTGGAGAAGGAACTCCGAGTGATCGTGATTATGGATTCAAGGCTCGGATGCGGAAGGCCGGCACCTCATCTGAAGGGACAGTGGCATTGATTCATAGTGCAACATTCCAAGACTTTTGGACTTTTAGACTTTTTGACTTTGCGACTTCAATCTTTGCTAGTCCTGTAGGTGGTGAGAGCAATGTGTTGAGGGTGAGGACCGTTTGGTTGCGGCTATGCTGCGCTGTGGTCTCTGTGGCTAATAATTTATGGTTAGCGGAGAGCCTGTGGACATAAAACAATATCTGGCACAGAAGAAGAAAGTCATCGACGAGATCCTCGATCAATTCTTGCCTCAGCCCGATGTCTATCCCTCCGCGATCCATCAAGCCATGCGGTACAGCGTGCTGGGCAGTGGAAAACGTTTTCGTCCCATTCTGGCCCTGACCGTCTTTGAGGCTCTGGGTGGGCAGGGTGAGCCAATCCTTCCGGCCGCCTGCGCTCTGGAGCTGATCCACACATACTCCCTCATTCACGACGATCTGCCCTGCATGGACGATGACGACTGGAGGCGGGGGAAGCCGACATTGCACAAGGCCTTCGATGAGGCTGTAGCTGTTTTGGCCGGGGATGCCCTGAGTGCGCTGGCTTTTGAGCTTCTGGCTGCGACCGGACGCTCAGACGTCATCCGCGAGGTGGCTCGGGCCATAGGCGCGCAGGGCATGGTCGGGGGACAGGTGGTCGATATCCAGACCGAAGGCAGACCCTTTGCAGCAGAGGAGCTGGAATATATACATTCCCACAAGACCGGGGCCCTCATCACCGCTGCCTCCCGTGTCGGAGCCATCCTGGCCGGAGCCGGAGAGAGAGAGCTGGTCGCTGTGACCCGCTTCGGAGAGAAAGTGGGCCTGGCCTTTCAGATCGTCGACGATATTCTCAACCTCGAGGGAGAAAGAGAGAAGATGGGCAAGCGCACCGGCACTGATGAGGCCAAGAGAAAAGCCACCTACCCCGCCCTTTTCGGACTCGACCGGTCCAAGCGCCAAGCCCGAAGACTCGTCGAGGAAGCGAAAAAAGAGCTTGATATGTTGGGGTCATGCGCATATATTCTCAAAGCGTTAGCCGATTTTGTGGTCCAGCGCAGCCGTTGAACCGGGCTGTCGATTTGAGGGGTGATCCCAATGAGCACTATTCTCAGTACCATCAATTCCCCTGAGGACGTAAAAAGGCTGGAAATTCCGGAGCTGGTCAAGTTGGCCGCTGAGATCCGGGATACGATCATCTCGGTCGTCTCAAAAAACGGCGGACACCTGGCTCCAAGCCTCGGGACTGTGGAACTTACATTGGCCCTCCACTATGTCTTTGACGCTCCGAGGGACAAGATCATATGGGACGTCGGACACCAAACTTACGCCCACAAGATAGTCACTGGGCGACGCAAGCAGTTCGAAACGTTGGGCCAGTACCAGGGCATGGCCAAATTCCCCAGGGGAGCCGAAAGCCCCTACGATGCATACGGAACAGGCCATGCCAGTACCTCCATATCGTCCGCCTTGGGCATGGTCTGTGCCAGAGACTTAGCCGGTGAGACCTACTCGGTCATCGCCGTCATTGGAGATGGGGCCCTCAGCGGCGGCCTGGCCTTCGAAGGGTTGAATAACGCTGGGGAGCTGGGCAAAAACCTCATCGTCATCCTGAATGACAACGAGATGTCCATCTCAAAAAATGTCGGGGCGCTCTCAAAATATATGACCAACCTGATCTCCGCTCCGCTCTACAACCGGCTCAAATCCGATATCTGGCAGCTCACCGGAAAATTGTCGAAGGTGGGAAGACGGATCCAGACCATCGTCCACAGAATCGATGAGGGCATGAAGGGACTGATCGTCCCGGGTATGCTCTTTGAGGAGTTGGGCTTCAGATATTTCGGGCCCATTGATGGCCACAATGTCACCCAGTTGATCAGAACTCTCAAACAGATTCGTTCCCTTTCCGGCCCAATCTTCGTCCACGTGCTGACGAAGAAGGGCAAAGGATACAAATATGCTGAGGAGGATGCCTCCCGCTTTCACGGAGTGAATCCCTTTGAACGGTCCACGGGGAATGTCCAGACCAAGAGCGCCATTCCCACCTACACCGATGTCTTCGGGCGAACATTGGTCAAGCTGGGTGAGGAAGATCCTCGGATTGTTGGGATCACAGCGGCCATGTCCGAAGGGACAGGGTTGCGCTATTTTGCGGAGAGGTTTCCGAACCGCTTTTACGATGTGGGAATTGCTGAACAGCATGCGGTCACTTTCACCGCAGGTCTGGCCACCAGGGGGTACCGCCCTGTGGCTGCCATCTACTCCACATTTTTGCAACGGGCCTACGATCAGGTGACCCATGATGTGGCCTTGCAGAAGTTGCCTGTAGTGTTTGCCTTGGACCGGGCCGGTCTGGTCGGCGAGGACGGACCGACCCATCACGGAACCTTCGATCTGAGCTACCTGCGTCACATCCCCAACCTGGTTCTTATGGCCCCCAAAGATGAGAACGAACTCCAGCATATGCTGAAAACAGCCCTGAGCTACGAGGATGGCCCCATTGTTCTCCGTTATCCACGGGGGTGCGGAGTGGGGGTTCCCCTGGACCCGCACCCCCACCCTCTGCCCATCGGAAAGTCGGAGGTGCTCAGAGAGGGGCGCGAGGCATACATCCTGGCTGTCGGCTCGATGGTGGTTCCCTCCCTGGAGGCAGCCCAGATGCTTGAGGCCGAAGGCTACTCCATCGGCGTGGTGAACATGCGGTTTATTAAACCTCTGGACAGGGAGCGCATAGACCAAATCTGCCGGCAGACGAAGAGGATCGTGACCGTGGAGGAGAACGTCCTCACAGGCGGTTTTGGGACAGCCGTGTTGGAACAGGCGGACGAAGCCGGATTTTTGGACCTCAGGATCAAACGGATCGGTCTGCCCGACCGGTTCATCGACCACGGCAGTCGATCCGTCCTCCTGCAGGTGCTGGGGCTGGATTCGGCCGGTATCGCTCGGGCCGTGAAGGGGGAACTGCTGCGATGAGAGACGGCTACCCGATCAGCTCCGTCGGCATTGTGGCCAACCTCAAAAAGGAAGAGACGAAACGGATCGTTCCCGACCTCATCCGACAGATCGAAGCCCGAGGTCTTTCCTTTGTTCTCTCAGAAGATCTTGTGCCGTTAATCGGCTACGAGGAGAAAGGTCGCCCTGTGGCCGATTTAGTGGGGCGTGTCCAGGTGTTGATCGCCCTAGGGGGAGACGGGACCATCTTGGCTGCGGCCCGGACCATCGGGGCCAACAATATCCCCATCCTCGGAGTGAAAGTGGGAGGATTGGGTTTTCTGGCAGACATCACACCGGAGGAACTGCCTGATGCCCTGGAAAAGGTCCAGAGGGGAGAATACAGACTGAGCGAGCGGATGACCCTGGAGACAACCCTCCAGGGCAAGGTCTGCTTCGCTCTCAACGACATTGTCATCGACAAGGGTGCATCTCCCCGAATCCTCGACCTCTCCCTCTCTATCGGCGGCCAATTTGTGAGTACGTCGACGGCCGACGGACTGATCCTGGCCACCCCCACAGGTTCGACCGCATATTCTCTCTCAGTGGGTGGGCCGATCGTTCATCCCCGCATGGAAGCCATCATCCTCAGCCCCATTTGCCCTCACGTGCTGGCCAATCGGCCCATGATCGTCTCCGGCAACGAGACGGTGGAGGTGATTATTGAAAAGGCCTACGGGGAAGTGAAACTGACCATTGATGGCCAGATCAGTTTTGAGCTTCGTCAGGGGGACAGAGTGGCGGTGAAGAGGGGGGACCGTTTTGTAAAACTGGTCAGAACGAGCGACAGGACGTATTATGATGTGCTGCGCACCAAGTTAAAGTGGGGGGTGCGTGAAGGGTGATAGAGCGGCTGCACATTAAGAACTTCGCTCTCATCGACGATTTGATCGTTCAGTTTGGCCGGGGTCTGAATGTGATCACCGGAGAGACGGGGGCGGGCAAGTCGATCATCATCGGGGCCCTGAGCATGATCCTCGGCGAGCGGGCCCGGACAGAGGCCATCCGCGCCGGCAAGCGGGTGGCCGATGTGGAGGGCCTCTTCAAGTTCCCCTCCCCGCTCAGGCCGTTATGCAGATCTCTGGGAGTTGAGGTGGACGGCCCCACTGTCGCCCTCAGAAGGGAGGTGAGTGCGGACGGCCGGAGCAAGGCTTTTGCCAACGGCCGCGCCGTCACCCTGTCCGTGCTGAAGAAGATGGGCGATCTGCTCCTCGACCTTCACGGCCAGCACCAGCATCAATCCCTGCTGAACGTCGAGTCCCACATCGATCTTTTGGATCGTTTCGGCGGAGTTCAAGAGGAGCGGAATCGAGTCTCGGAGCTGTATGCTGCCTACAGAGAGACCGATCAACAACTGAACGAGTTGAGGGCCCGGGAAGCATCGGTGAAAGAGAAGAAGGAACTGTACCGTTTCCAACTTCAGGAGATCGCTGAGATCAACCCTCTGCCGGGAGAGGAAGAGGAGCTGGAGCGCGAACGATCTGTTCTCCAGAACAGCGAGAAGCTCTTTCAGGCTGCTGATGATCTCTTCGAGCAGTTGCATCAATCTGAAGGGTCGGTGATCGATCGCTTGAACCTTTTGCGCCAGAGGCTGGAGTCTATGGTCCGCATCGACAGCCGCCTGAGTGAGCAGATCGAGTCTTTCGACGATGCCCTTGGGGCCTTGCGAGAGCTTTCGGACTTTTTGCTCGCCTACCGAGGTGAGATTGAGTTTAACCCCGGTCGTCTGGAGGAGATCCGGGATCGGTTGGGGGCCTTCAGCCGACTGAAGAGGAAATACGGCGGGTCGATGGAACAGGTGCTCGAATACGGTCGCTCCACCCAAGAGAGCCTGACCACCATGGAAGGATACGGCCGTCGCCTGAGAGCGTGTGAGAGGGAACTGGCGGAGAAGAGAGACCAGTTCAGCCAGGCGTGCGTGGCGCTTTCCAAAAAACGGAGGGCGGCGGCTCAGCGTCTGAAGGGGTTGGTCGAGGGTGAGTTGGCCGAACTGGGTATGAGGCGGACGAGATTTGAAATCTGCTGTGCCTGGGTCGAAGACGACAGCGGAGTGGTGGAGGTGGACAATGGGCGGTACTGGGCAGATCATCGCGGTATGGATCGGGTCGAGTTTTTCATAGCCCCTAACGTGGGCGAAGAGCTGAGGCCGCTGGCCAGAATCGCCTCCGGGGGTGAAATCTCGCGCATCATGCTGGCCCTGAAGTCCATTCTGGCCAGGCTGGGAAGTGTGCCGACGATGGTCTTCGATGAGATCGATATCGGCATCGGGGGAAGGGTGGCAGAGGCGGTGGGTGAGAAATTGAAGAGATTGGCCGATACCCATCAGATCATCTGTATCACCCACCTCCCCCAGATCGCCAGCCTGGCCCAGGAGCATTATGCTGTGGTCAAAGAGGTCAGCGGCGGCAGAACGGTCACCACCATTCAACATCTGAACAAGAGGGAGAAAGTTGAGGAGATCGCTCGACTGCTGGGGGGAAAGACCATCACCCCCATTGTCCGGAAGCATGCCCGAGAGATGGTGGAGAGAGCAGCGGGGAGTTGATCGAACATCAACACGGCCATGTCGGTACCTGTTTCGCCCATCGGAAAGATAGACCTGAGAGAGGTTCTGTACCTGCCGAATCTGTTGACTCTGGGCCGCCTGGCCCTTCTGCCGCTCATCTTTTTTTGCCTCCGGCAGAACACCACGGGGTACAGTGCTGCAGCCGCGGCTCTCATCCTCGTAGCGATTCTGATGGACTCCCTGGACGGATACGTCGCCCACAGGCTGA
>JBHIER010000048.1:0-12072 GCA_046760705.1 bacterium | reverse complement strand
TTGATGCCTCTCCTGGTGGCTGGGGGCGGAAAACCGGACACTCAGGGCGAGGGTCTTTTCGATTCCAGACAGAGGGCTCTGGCCTATCGATCGTTCAGTCTCGTGGTGGACAACATCTTATTCAAAAGGGCCAAAAATGTGGGGGGCACCTTTCTGGTCACCAGTGCCTCTGCGGGGGAGGGCAAGACGACGGTTGCCGTGAGTCTGGCCCACCACATGGCTTGCCGGGGGAATCGGACCCTTTTGATCGATGCCAATCTGAGAGCCCCTGGGGTGGATGCTGTTCTGAAGCTTGAGAGCGATTGCGCTCTGGCCCAACTGCTGAGGCATGAGGCCGCCGTCGATGATGCCCTTCAGTCATCAGTTGCGGACAATCTTGACGCCATCACCAGCGGCTTTACAGACGCAAGCCTCTTTGATCCATTATGGCTTAGAGAGTTACAACCCCTTCTGCCAGACTTTCAGAAGAGATACGACATCGTCCTCTTAGATTCCCCCTCCGTTGAGACCTACGTCGACAGCCTGATCCTGAGCCCGTTGGTTGATGGGGTGATTCTGACCGTGAGGGCAGACAGAAGCCGAAGGGAACATCTCCTTTCGGCCAAAGCCAAGATCGAAGAGGCCGGCGGAACCATTTTGGGGGTGGTGCTCAACAGGCACCATAATCCTATCCCGTCCCTCATCCAGAGGGGGTTGTGAACGTCCAGCGCTTTTTGAAGAGTCCCATTTTGGAGCCCCGATGAAGGCCTTCTCTACACAGGGAGTACTCAAGGGGACCATCATAACGGCATCGGGCAACATCCTGGTGGTTTTGCTGCGGTTGCTTCAATTCACGGTGATTGCCTTCAAATTTGGGGCCAGCTTCGTGACCGATGCCTTCCTGGTGGCCCAGACCGTCCCCTTCTTCTTCAGGGGGGTTACCCAAAATGCTTTGGGCTTCTCTGTTGTGCCTGTGTTCATCGATCTTGAGAAGAGGAAGGGGGAGAGAGAGGCGTGGCTGGTGGCCGATTCACTGTTCACTCTGACCTCAGTGGCTCTGCTGGCCCTTGGGCTGCTGGTGCTTTTCCTGGCCCCGGTGCTGACATCTGTCCTGGCCCCTGGCTTTTCAGAAGCAACCCATTCGTTGGCCACCAAGTTGATCCGGGTTATGGCTCCAATCATACTGTTTGTGGGGCTATCTGCCATTCCGCTGGCCCTTTTCCTTTCGTACCGACATTTCGTAATGCCGGCTCTCACCTCCCTTTTTCTCGGGCTCGGCGTCATCAGCTTCACCCTCCTCTGGGCCGACCGGATTGGGATCATGGCTGTGCCTTTGGGGGCTATTGCCGGGATTTCGGTCGAGTTTATTGTGCTTATCACCTTCTTGGCCCGAAAGAAGCGGAGGTTGAGGATCTGCCGGGCCATTGCCACTCCTGGGGTGAAGCAGGTGGCCGGTCTGGCAACCCCCCGGCTTCTGGGGTTGAGCCTGGCAAGAATAAACCTTATTGTGGACAGGGTCTTTGCCTCGAGCCTGGGCGAAGGATATATCTCCGCCCTCACGTATGCCGATCGAATCGTCCAGATACCCCCCATGATATTGATGTCGGCTCTGGGTAAAGCGATGTTGCCCACACTATCCGAGCACGCCTCTGCCGGGGAGATCGACAACCTGCGGCAGAGGTTTTGGCGCAGCTTAAGCACGGTTGGGTTCTTTGTCGTCCCCATGACCACGGTCATGGTTCTTCTGCGCAGACCCATCATCCAGGTCTTCTTTCAACGGGGGGCCTTTGATACTGCGGCCACCGCTCTGACCGGGGCGGCTGTGCTCTTTTATGGCCTGGGCATGCTGGCCTTCTCTTTCAATGTCATTTTACGGGTTTTTTTTTGGCCTTGCAGGACAGCCTGACCCCACTGAAGTGCGCGGTGATCTCTTCGGGGTTAAACATCGTTCTCGATGCTCTGCTGGTGCGTCCCCTCGCCCACGGGGGGCTGGCCTTGGCCACCTCTCTGGTGGCAACGGTAAATACGGTCCTTCTGTTCAGGGCCTTGCGCCGTAAGATGGAGCTGTCCGGTGGGGAGGAATTTCTGAGATCCTTGGCCAAGGTTGTATTTGCTGCCGTTATCATGGGTATGGCGATCTCTTTCATCGCCAGTTATTTGGGCCAAGGGAATATGAGCCATCAAACTGTTAAAGTTGGCCTCTGCCTTTTCGCAGGTGGAATTGTCTATGTGACGGTATGTAAAGCCCTTGGGCTTGAAGAGATTGGAAAGGTGATGCACCCTTTGACCAGACTAAAAAGAAAGAGATGAGTGGCTCCAGCGCTGAGAAGAAGAGAAGGAAGGTGCTCGTTATCGGCTTGGATGGTATGTGTATGGATGTTATGAACGCCTTGATCACCGAAGATAGGCTCCCTTATTTAGAGAGCATCATTCAAAATGGAGCGATTGGGAGATTGCGTTCAACCATACCCCCGGCTTCTGCCCCTGCCTGGGTTTCGTTCATGACGGGTATGAATCCAGGAAAGCACGGGGTGTTCGATTTTACCAAACAGAGCACCGAAGGTTTTGGCAGGAGATTTGTGAGCTCAAAAGATGTCTCTGCCCCAACCTTATGGTCGATTTTGAGCGACTTCAAAAAGGAGGTCGGGATCATAAATGTACCCATAACCTTTCCACCCAGCCAGGTGAACGGGTTTATGATAACAGGGATGCTCACCCCCGATGTGGACGGCGAATGGACCTACCCACCTTCTCTAAAAAGGGAGCTGACCGGCAGAGATAAGAGATACGAGGAGACGTTTCAATGGCAACACAAAGATTGGCGGAGATGCGATGGGGGGCGCGCACACCAATATTTGAGGGATTCGATCGATTGCCTCGCTCGGAGAACAGAGGCAATACTCTACCTAATGGATAAATTCGATTGGGATTTTTTCGCCGCTGTATTCACCGAACCGGATCGGATCCAACATGCTTTGTGGAGGTACATCGATCCTGACTGCTCCGTTTCTGAGAAGGGAAGGGATCGGGGGATAAAGGTGCTGCTCGATCGATTTTACCGAAGCCTGGACGACCATCTGGGGCAAATATGCAACCGCATCGATTCCGACACTACCCTTTTCATTATTTCCGACCATGGGTTCGGTCCCTGGTACAGGAAGATGTATATGAACAAGTGGCTTCATGATCAGGGCTTCTTGAAAATAGATTGGGGGAAGTTATATTTGTACAAAGCATTTCGATCTCAAGGGCAACTATTGTATAAGATTCTAAAACTCATCAGCAATGTAGATTTGAGGAGAAAATTCTGGAGGAAGGCGATGGGAGCAGATAGAGCGATCGCCCCTCGAACACTGTACAACTGTATCGATTGGACAAAGACGAAAGCTTATTTTGCATCAAATACGGAACAGGGAATATACATCAATGTGGCCGGCAGGGAACCCAGAGGGATTGTCCAGGAAGGAAAAGAGTACGAAGAGACGAGGGACTCAATCATTGAGCGTTTGAGACAGGTCCGAGACCCTCAGACTGGCGAGAAACTGCACAGCCACATTTTCAAAAGGGAAGAGGTATACACGGGGCCGCATGTAAACGAGGCTCCCGACATTCTATTTATTCTGAGAGATGGTGAATACTTAGGGGTGTCCGAGCTGAGAAACAGGACGTTTGACAGCGAACCCCAAAGGCTCGGTCGCGGTATTCATCGTATTGATGGTATCTGTGCGGTCTCGGGAGAAGCCATCAAGAAGGGAGCAGAATTTTGCGCCCGCATCGTTGACCTCTTTCCCACAATTTTGTATCAGATGGGGCTGCCCATCCCCGAGGATGTGGACGGAGCGGTCATGAAGGCCATTTTCAACGACTCCTTTTTAGGGTCGCATCCGATATCCTACGCGGAGGCATTGGAGCCTGTAGAACAACCGGGCAGAGAACAGGTGTTCTCGGAGGAGCAATCCCGAAAACTGAAGGATAGACTGAGGGGCCTCGGATATATCGATTGACAGGCTGTCCCTGCAAAGGGCTTTGGAGAAGAATGAGCGGAAAACTGCACGACATGAGCGCCCTTTATGCAAAGTGTCACGATCTATTGAAGCGAGAAGGAGTATTCCGAGCTCCAAACCTTTTAATAAAACGTCTGTGGAGACTATTTTATAGAAAACGTACTCTCGTTCTTTACAATGCAGATCTGACCCAACAGGAGTGGTGGCACGAGACAGGACTCCCTCCACTCCACAAGCCGAAGATCAACCTTTCCCTGAGACGAGCAACATTAGACGACATGGGCAGGTTTGCAGAGGTTGTCGATAAAAGGGAGTTGAAAAAGATTGAACATTGGTTTCAAGAGGGACATGTCTGTTTTGTGGCCCTCCACAATGAAAAGATTGTCTATTATCTCTGGGCGTGCTTCAATGAAAGCTATTATGCCTCGGAGATAAAGATGTCCATAAACCTCTCAAAAAGAGATTTCTTTGTCCACGATGTAGTTACGGCCCCAGGATACAGGGGTCACAATATCCACCAAGCAGTGATTTCTATGCTGCTAACATATTGTATAGAAAGAAATTGCACTCATCTTTACAGTTTAGTCTTACCTGAAACATTCAGAGCATTTCAAATCATGTACAAACGGGCTAAGTTTGGCACTATTCGACCCATACAGGGTATCACCTTCACTCAAATCTTTGGAATTAAGAGACACAACATTGTTGATCTCAAAGGGGGAGGCCACTCTTGCTGGTGTACTGAAAAAGGGATCCCATAATGATTGAGGTAGAAGTCATAGACACCTTTGACAAGTTGTTGTCTCTTGAGAAGGCGTGGAACACTGCCTTGATGCGGAGTAGCAGCAACTTCATATTTTTGACTTTTGAATGGATAAGGACCTGGTGGGAGCACTATGGTCAGAGGAGGCGGCTTCTTGTCCTCGTGGTCAGAAAAGAAGGAGAGATTTCGTGCATCGCCCCTTTAATGACCAGCCTTTCATCTCGCTTCGGGCTCAAACTGCGGAAGGTTGAGTTCATTGGGTCAATGCGATCTAATTGGCTGGACTTCATCGTCCCTGGAACGCCACGAGAATCCCTTCGTGCAGCCATCGACCATCTCATGAAGCGTAGAAATGACTGGGATATGATCGATCTTCAGAATATGCCTCTCTCATCAGAGACAGTCCCAACGTTTGAGGAATATGCTCAGCAAGGACGATACACATTGCACAGAGAACTTTACCCAAACTGTTTCTATCTCACCATCGATGAGGAGTGGGAGACGTATCTCAAGAGCAGAAATCGGAAGTTTAGAGAGAATGTGCGCCGGATCGATCGAAAGATGTCACAATATGGGAATGTACAGTTTGTACAACTTGATTGCCCGGAGGAGATAATGGGGCCTTTCAAATCCATTTGGGCAATGGAACAGAAAAGCCGAAAGGCCCAGGACAGAAAAACAATTTTCGGCGAGGAGAGCTCTCGACGATTTTATTCCGACCTGGCACAGGTTCTTGGTGAAAAGGGTTGGGTGATATTGTCCTTGCTAAAAATCGACGGTCAGCATATAGCTTATGATTTTAGCTTTCTTTATGACGGAACGTTTTATGGGTATAATACAGCGTACGACAAGAAATATTCTGAGTTGTCTCCTGGAGTTTACTTAATGAGAAGAGTTTTACAAAGTCTTTTTCATAGTGAGGTGAAAGAAGTTGACTTGTATCGGGGCGGCGCACATTTCAAGAAAAGATGGGCAACATCGACAAAAGAACAAGTCAGACTGATGATCTTTCATAGATGCAGCGTTTATGCAAAGGTGTTGTCCGTCCTTGTGCCGAAGTTAAAATATACAACCCGGAAATTTGGTCTCCTTCGACACCATGTTCCACACAGATCCCGAAGGTATTAAATGTGCCTACGCTCTATGACGCGCAGATGCAGCATGCTGGTACTCCATGCTCTAAGTTATCTTTATAAACCAAAGGGAGTTCCAATATTGACATATCATTCCATCGACGATTCTGGAACATTGCTTTCCACTCCTCCAATCCTCTTCGAAAGGCAGATGAAGTTTTTGAAAGAGAAGAAGTATCGGGTTATATCCCTGAGGAAATTGGTCGAGCACATCCGCTCTCATAGAAAGCCACTCCCCAAATCGGTTGTCCTTACTTTTGACGATGGGTACAAGAATAACTACGAGGTTGCATTTCCTGTATTGAAAAGCTCGGACTTTACAGCTACCTTCTTTGTGGTCACACAATATGTAGGGAAGAGAAGCACCTGGGCCACTGACGAGACCTCTCTTGAGGCCCCGTTAATGTCGTGGGAAGAGATAAAAGAGATGGCTACATATGGCATGGAAATTCAACCGCATAGCTGTACTCATCCACATTTGCCGCAATTGACAAGAGATGAGATGATCAAGGAAATATTGGGGAGCAAACGTCACATAGAGGAGGTGGTTATGCAGGAGGCCAGCATCTTCTGTTATCCATTCGGCGAGTTCAACAGTACCTGTATATCAGTTTTGTCTGAATTGGGTTTCAAAGCTGCAGTGTCAATACAATTTGGTCGAAATAACTCCATTGAAAACGTGTACGCCCTTCAGCGCGTTGGCAGTGCCCACTTTCAGGACATGACCGCCTTTAAAGTATGCCTGTATGGGTTTTACGACTGGCACCTCATCTTCAAAAATAGGTTACTTCAGAAGGCTAGCGACGCTTCCCTCAAAAATAGGTATTGACATTCATGGGCTGGTGGACCATATTTTTGTGGTGCAGCAACGGTGAGGGAGAGGTTACCGACTTTCGAGTGGCGATCAGTTGAATACACGCCCTATATGATGCTTCGGCACATTTTAATGCACGACCATTTTCTTATGTAGCGCATTGAGGAACTTTGGTTAACAACGGATGAGTCTCTATTTGGAAGGTTGATCTCCTCTCAAAGCGACGTATTGAAACCTTGAATTGGGTCGGTTCTCAGAAAATAGGTATTGAAATTCATCGGCTTCAGTGATATATTTTTACGGTTATGAGCCAGATCTTCTATGGTTTGTCTGGCACTGAATCGAGGAGGTGATCGTGATGGCTGTACGAAGAAGTCTGGTCTGGTTCTTGATTGTTGGTGTGGCTGCCGTCGGGTTTGCTATGAGCCCGGTGGTGAATGCTCTGGTCGGTCCGGATAAGTTGCTGGCCTATCCGAAGGCCGGCAAGAGCGACGTCGTCGATGCGTATCACGGCGTCAAGGTGCCTGATCCATATCGTTGGCTGGAAGATCCGGACTCGCCGGAAACGCGGGAGTGGATCGAGGCTCAAAATCGTCTGACCTTCGGCTATCTGGAGCAGATTCCGGAGCGGGCCAGGATCAAGGAGCGTCTGACGGAGCTTTGGGACTACGAGAAGTACGGACTGCCACAAAAGCGCGGCGACCGCTACTTCTTCTCCAAGAACGACGGCCTGCAGAATCAGAGCGTGATCTACACGGTCAAGTCGCTGGACGACGAGCCGGAGATGCTGCTGGATCCCAACAAGCTGTCCGAGGACGGTACGGTGGCCCTTTCCGGCCGGGCGGTCACCGAAGACGGTGAGCTGATGGCGTACGGCCTGTCGACAGCAGGATCGGACTGGCAGGAATGGTTCGTCCGCGACGTGGAAACGGGCGAGGACCTGGGCGATCATCTCAAATGGATCAAGTTCTCCGGTGCGTCGTGGACCAAAGACAATAGGGGGTTTTTCTACAGCCGCTACGACGAACCGGATGAGGCAGCCAAGCTCCAGCAGACCAACTACTATCACAAGCTCTACTATCACCGATTGGGCACGCCGCAATCGGAAGACGTGCTGGTATACCATCGCCCGGACCAGAAGGAGTGGGGCTTCGGTGGATCGGTCACCGACGATGGCCGCTACCTGATCATCAGTGTCTGGAAAGGAACCCTGCGCAAGAACTTGATTTTCTACAAAAACCTCGAGGACGATGATTCTGAGGTCGTAGAACTGATCAAAGAGTTCGAGGCCGAATTCTCGTTCATCGACAATGACGGGCCCGTCTTCTGGTTCAAGACCGACCTTGATGCACCGCGTGGCCGGGTGATCGCCATCGACATCCGCAAGCCGGACCGTTCCAACTGGAAGGAAGTCATTGCTCAGGCCCACGAAACACTGCGTGGTGTCAATGTCGTAGGTGATATGTTCGTAGCTTCCTATCTGAAGGATGCGCACACGGAGGTGAGGGTGTTCGACATCAATGGGACGTTCGTTCGCGAGGTTGCCTTTCCCGGTCTGGGCAGCGCGTATGGATTCGGCGGGAAGCGTGAGGACACGGAAACGTTCTACGTGTTCACAAGCTTTACAGACCCGGGGACGATCTATCGATACGACATGACGGTGGGCAGAAGCGACATCTTCCGTCGGCCCAGGGTCGATTTCAATCCGGACGATTACGAAACCAAGCAGGTTTTCTACAAGAGCAAAGACGGCACGAGAGTGCCAATGTTCATCACGCACAAGAAGGGAACCAAGCTCGATGGGAACAACCCCACACTGCTCTATGGCTATGGCGGCTTTAACGCAGCCATAACCCCATATTTCAGCGTCTCGAGGCTGGTGTGGATGGAGATGGGCGGTATTTACGCCGTGGCCAATATTCGCGGCGGTGGTGAATACGGCAAAGAGTGGCACGAAACCGGGATGAAACTCAAGAAGCAGAACTGTTTCGATGATTTCATCGCCGCCGCTGAGTGGCTCATTGCCAACAAATACACCTCGACGCCCAAGCTGGCGATCCAGGGTGTGAGCAACGGTGGTTTGCTCGTCGGGGCGTGCATGACGCAGCGTCCAGATCTGTTCGGGGCGTGTCTGCCGGCTGTCGGTGTGATGGACATGCTCCGGTTCCACAAGTTCACCATCGGGTGGGCGTGGGTATCCGACTATGGTTCACCCGAGGATCCGGAGGAGTTCAAAGCGCTCTATGCTTATTCGCCCCTTCACAACCTCAAGCCTGGTACGGTTTATCCGGCGACGCTGATTACGACCGCGGATCACGACGACCGGGTGGTGCCGGCCCACAGCTTCAAATTCGCAGCGGCGCTGCAGGAAGCCCATTCGGGCACCGCGCCAGTGCTCATCCGCATTCAGACGAAAGCAGGACATGGCAGGGGTAAACCGACAAAGATGCGTATCGAGGAGACGGCCGACGTGTGGGCCTTTCTGGTGTACACATTGGATATGAAAATTGAATAGCGAATGGTGAATTAAGAACCAAGAACATCTGCGAAACCTTGTGGGACGGTCTTTCCAGACTGTCTCTTTTTCTGAGGTTTGACCTCCCAACAATGTATGAAACCAATTCTGATTGTTAAAGCCGGAACGACGTTTGCAGGCACGGCGCGTGCCTTGGGAGATTTTGACGACTGCATTTCCAGAGGTATAGGGCTCTCAGGAGACCAGGTGCGTGTTGTGGCAGCATACGAGAATGGGCCTCTGCCAGCCTGGAATTCGTTCAGCGGCGTCCTTGTCACCGGATCCCACTCCATGGTTACAAGTCGTGAAGCATGGAGTAAGGAGCTTGCCAAATGGATACCGGATTTGATTGAACAGCGGATCCCATTCCTCGGCCTTTGCTATGGACACCGGTTGCTTGCGTACGCCATGGGAGGTGAAGTCGGAAACCATCCCAGAGGCAGAGAAATCGGAACGGTCCGAATCCGGATCAACGACTCGATTGGTTGCGAAAAAAGCGGTCAGCGAACGGAAACGCGGCAATACCAGTGTGTACGAGCCGCTCATCTCCCGCAAAAAAGCCCGGCGGAGTGCACTGAGTTCCCTATTAAATCAGGCATTCGATGGGGCTGTTGAGCCCTTATTGCATTTCCTTGTTGAAGATCAGAAGCTCTCCAAAAAAAAGCGCCAGGAACTGATCAAATTTCTTCAAGAAGAGGACTCAAAAAGCAGGGGAAAAAATGATCAGTCTAATCAATCAGATCGCACAGGCATGGTGGAGCTGGATGGCAGCCATGTTCTGGCAAGTCAGTCTGCTCATTCTCTTGATTGGCACGATTGATTGGCTGACTCGCAAATGGATATGGCCCCAGGTTAGATATGCCTTGTGGCTCATGGTATTTGTAAAACTCATTTTGCCGCCGAGCCTGGCAATACCGACAAGTGTAACTTCACAAATTCTGCCTTTTATCGAAGGCCGGATTTTTGCAAAAGACAGCCATCTGTTCAAACCAAACATGCCAATCAAGGGGCGCTTGTCTCGAATAGATGATTTCGAAAAAACGACAACACTTAGAGGGGGAAATCAAACTGGCAAAATTGTAGTCACACGAGGTGCCCTCATCGAATTTCTACAGAAACTTACGTGGCAGGCATTCGCCATGGCAGCATGGTTGCTGGGCATGCTGCTGCTAACAGGATGCGGGCTATTCAAATTAAGGCGCTTGCGAAGATTGCATCCGAACGTACTGAAGGAGAAGTCCATGCCTGATTGGTTCGGGCCGTTGCTTTCACAATGTGCTGCGCGATTGAAATTGAGTAAGATTCCCGATGTGATTACGACAGATGAAGTTCAATTTCCAGCAGTATTCGGATTGTTCAAGCCGACGATCTTGCTTCCAGTCAATTACGCGAATAAGAATTCAAGAAAGAATATTGAAAATATTCTGTTGCACGAACTGGCACATATCAAACGGGTTGATTTGTTCGTCCACGCTGTTCAGTTTACGCTGCAAACTGTCTATTGGTTTAATCCACGTGTGTGGAGCGTGCGTAAACAAGTGCAGCATTTAAGAGAAATCTGTTGTGATGCCACAGTTGCCAGGATTTTGCGAGGAAACACTTCAAATTATCGACAAACGTTGTTAAAATCAGCGCGAGAATTGTTAGCCGTAAACATGGAGCCTGAAGTGGGCCTTTTAGGGGGTGGGATAAAACAGGTCAGCCATTTCAACTGCATACGTCGTTGTTTCTCAATGCTGACAAAAGCTAAAATGTTAAAATCATTTAATCCCACTCCCTTAGGAATATTTGAGGATTCGAACAGGCTGGCCGTGCGAATGAAATGGCTTGAGAAAAATACCTGGCGGTACCAGTGGCTAAAATCTATGACTGTATTTTGTCTTGCTACGTTACTGTTCTTCTACGTCTTGCCTATGGCCAGAGCAGGGAAAAAGGAAGTTTTGGAAATTAGTAATACTCATAAAAATCCTTTAAGGAATGAATTGGGCGCTTTGAATATTAATAAGGAGATACAGACAATGAAAAAAGCAAATGTGAAACGACGGGGCAGTAAGGTCTGGATCGAAGGTGTAGATAAGCTCGCCGGATGGGGCAATGGCGAGGAAAACACTTTTATTGGTTCATTGAGGGTGGCATTGTCTGCGGTCGGAGAAAACGTACCCTATGACCAACTCATGGGCCCTTCAGGCGCTGCCTTTAGACTGCAGATCGCTCAACCCGAGTGGTGCGCCAGCGCCCCAGATGCGCAGGTCGGCTTCGAGATATCGGGTCCAGCCAGGAAGACCCTCGGATACAGCTTAAAAATATCGAGGATAATAACATATTGGTGTGGTTGGGTGTTAAAAAAATGAGAGCTGCCATCGTTAAATGTATCCATCAGGGCCGTCCGGTGGTTGCAATTAACCTTAATGGTGGCATGGATTGGGGCGTCATTACCGCATACGAGCACGAGGGAAAGTCGATTTTGTGCCGTTCTTATGAAGATGAAGGAGATGAATATGTGAAAGCCAGAGAGTGGCCCTGCGTTATCGAAATCCCAACGAGAACGGGAAATGCCCCTGGCAGGATCGATAGCGTCCTTGAATCGCTGAGGATTGCTGTACATTTGGCAAACACGAAAAGCTTTGACGGCTATGCGAGCGGCTTTGCAGCTTACCAGGTCTGGATACGCGACCTTCTCGATGATGCGCGTTTTGAAAAACTCGATCGAGAGCAGTTAACAAGAGTGATTCACGCCAATGTCTGCTGTTACTACAGTCTGTATGATGCACGCGCCGCGGCAGCTCGTTATCTGAACTCTGTCAAGAAGGAGTTCAAGGATGAGGTCGCAGTGCAACTGTCAACCGCAGAGAAACTCTATGGGC
>JBHIER010000047.1:0-12094 GCA_046760705.1 bacterium | reverse complement strand
TCGGACAGGGAATACCTACTTGACTCGAGAAATTTCAATGGACCGTTGTGGCTCCTCACCTAAAATGTATTGAACAATGCCCACAGCATCAAGGACGTTTACCTGACCATCTTCATTCCAATCTGCTCTGACAAACATGGCCTCGTCATACTCACAGGTATTGAGAATAATACACACAAGCTTCACCACATCCAGGACATTGATCTGGCCATCATCGTTGACATCGCCTTTTGTCCCCTCCTCCGGTGGGTATAACTCTATGGGGTCCCGAGGTGTCAGATCTCTGCCATCAAGGCCCGAATAATCGGGCGCATACCGATAGCTCCGGAAGACCTGATTGGTCAGGCCATTTTGACCTTCAGGTATCGGATTGCCCTGGGTTAATGGTCCTTCATCTGTGACCGGGTTGATGTATTTCCACACAGTCTCACCTTCCGACGTGACTTCGAAGAAGATGCCGCTGGGGCCGTCGCAGATGAGCGTATTGCCGTTGGGAAGGCGCTGGGCGCCGGAAATGTGATTTGCAAAAAAATCTGCGGGAGATTCAGCCGTATAAGACCAGACCGCTTCAGCAGGACCGTAGGCAGCACCGGGGATAAGCGGATAATTGCCATTCTCGTCTACTGGCGGCACAATCTCATCTACAGAAGAATAGTTCCCTCCGGGACCTCCGCGGCCGTTTCCGTTATTGAAAATCAGAATATTTCCTGCTCCCGGAAGTCCTGTCTCAATCCATTGCGCATCATGCTGACTGAAAAGCTTTCGATCTCCTGTATTCCCTGCACGGTAGGCCTGGGGATTGCCCCACCGGTAGAGAATGTCGCCGCCTTTGCCACTATTGCCTCCCGTATGGCCGGCAGCTTCTGCGGTGGAAGTGCTGTGATCGAGCACCCAGATTTCACTGAACCTGGGAACACTGAGCAGGATCTGATCGAATTCTTCGTCATAATCGATTGAATTAACGTGAGTCCAGTCAGCTCTCCCCTGGGCAGGCCCGAAAGAAGTAACGAAATTTATGTCCACCAATTCGGGGTGATCTGCCACCACGCCATAATTTTCTTTTGTCGAATCTTGGTCCTGAATGAGATGATCCCATACGTGCCATTCCCAGACGATATTTCCGCCGCTCACCCCGTCCGGCTCAACTTCGATGATATGGTCCGGCCACAATTCTCCGTCCTTGAGTAGTGCCGGATCACGGCCGGCAGTGATGGCTTCAGCAGCGGTCTTATACTCCCAGGCGATCAACAGCACATTGCCATTCGGCAGCCATTCAATGTCGTGATGCTGAAGATACTGACTGTTGGCATATTCGAAATCCCAAAGAAGGTTTCCTTCCCAGTCAAATTCCTGAACGAGCCCTCCTGCTCCACCGGCCGTAAATGTCTGGTTTTGCAACATACCTGTTCGAAGAAGATGACCACTCTCCAACAAATAGACGGAATTTCCAGGAAAGAAATTGCTTCCCCAGGAGTGGACGAGCAGTCCATTATTATCAATGAGATAGGTGGTTGTGTACTGCAAGGGAGCAAATAAGGTGTATCCATTGAAAGCCGTTGAATCGTTCAGGAACAGCCCGACAGTCTGCTCCTGTCCATTCAGTGAGACGAACGTAACAATTGAGGTCAGTAGGGCAGTTATCGCCACCCGGCTTATTGATGAAATTGCATTTTTCATAATTGAATCCTCGTCTATCAAGCTACAGGTTGGATAGTAACAATCTCTCAAACGATAAATCGGAACTTCAGCGACTCCGAGACGAGGGACGTGGAAGCTTTGATTTTAATGGAGCTATAAGGGGCGAGGTTTTCCTCGCCCCTTTTCACCATCGCTCACTTCAGCAGCAGCATGCGCTTGGTGTTGGAAAAATCTCCTGCGACGAGGCGATAAAAGTAGACCCCGCTGGCCACCTCTGCTCCCTGACTATCTCTCCCATCCCAATTGACGGAGTGAAATCCCGGTTCCATGACCTCATTCACCAGCGTCCTCACTTCTTGCCCCAAGATATTATAAATCTTCAGGGTGGTGTGAACGGGACTGACCACTGAATACTGAATACTGGTCACTGGGTTAAAAGGGTTGGGATAGTTTTGGGTCAGGCCGTAGTGGGTGGGCGTCCTCACCCCTAACGAAACCGAGGCGGGCTTCACCGTAACAGGAATGGCTTCGGCCTCCGGGCTGGCCAAGATGACTTCTTCAAACTTCAGTCCAAGGTCCGAGGTCCAAGGTCCAAAGTCTGCCACCTTAAAAGGCACGCTTACCACAGGCCCCTCACCTGCTGAAATCACCTTCCCAGAGGCGCTGTAGACGATGACGGTCAATTCCCCGTCCTGGGCGTTGTAGGCCACTGTCATATCTGCGCTCCGGTCCGTCAGCTCCGGCTTTCCTGGAACCATCTTGGCGGGATCAAAGCTCAGTCTCAGTTGAACACCGGCCAAGGGGGTGCTGGTACTGACCGCCACTGGAAGATGAACGGTCTCGCCAGAAACTGCGGCCAGCGCATCGCCTGGCCAGAGTTCCGCCGTCGCTTTCTCCACCCTCTCTTCGGCCCCGACAAAGACGGCACTGACCAACAGCAGCCCCACTGTTCCAACGCAGACCCAACCACCAAGTCTTAGACGATATAGGCCCTTCAACATCACTTGCACCTCCTTTCCTGGATATTTCGAATCGGACCTTCCGGGTCCAGGGGGCAGGAGTTCAACTCCTGCCCCAGCTTATGAGAGGCGAACCCTCATGAAAGGGAAACCCAGATTGGATTATGCCCACAATCTGGGCGGATGAAGGAGGAGAGAGCGGTCACTTTTACTCCTTCGAAGATGCACCATCCATGCATATTCAGTTCCTCTCCTCCTCCATCGCTGCCTCATGCCTTCTTTCGGTTCATTCCTATTTCATCAGAACCATCTTGATGGTCGAAGCGTATTCTCCAGCCTGGAGTCGACAGAAGTAGACACCGCTTGCCACTTGCTGGCCAGAGAAATCCCGACCGTCCCAGGTGACGGTGTAGTATCCAGTCTCCTGAGGTTCATCCACCAGCCTTTGCACCTCTTGTCCCAGAAGATTATATATCTTCAGAGTTACGTGGGGTGGAAACAGATCACTGACCACTGAGTACTGGATACTGGTTATGGGATTGAAGGGGTTGGGGTAATTCTGCTCAAGAGCAAACCCTTCTGGTATCAGATCGGCATCACCGTCGTCCTCGACGGCCGTCTCTGTGGCCCCCCTCAGAACTAAGTTAACGCCTGAGACACTCTCCACCCCAACGATGACAGGTGTCGATCCCTCAAAGTCGGTGGCGTTACCGTAGTATGCGGCGTCAAATGGCACCTTTGATGCCTGCACGGTGTAAGAACCTGGGGCCAAACCCTTCAGAAAGTAGTTGCCGTCCGGCCCGGTCTGGTCCCAGGCCACGGGGTTGGCGTCTGGGTCGAGGGCATACACCCACGCCTCTGAAGCCGGCGTAGAGCTGTCACCTTCGAAGATCCTCCCAGTGATCGATCCACCACCTTCCCACAGGACGGGGGACAGGCTGAAGTTGATGCCCTCGGTCATATCGGGCGGAACCACCCTCACCGGCGTGGCCTCTTTGGGATCGAGGACGTCGTCGTAGATTTCTCCGATATAGCCTTCGGCAAAGCACAGAACCACGTACTGGCCCCCGGGCAGATCCGTGATGGTGTAATGGCCGCTCTCATCGGTGACGGCCACCCCCACCGCCTCGTTCCTTACCCCGACACTGTTGAGGGAGAAGGCCAAAACAAATGCTTCATCAATCGGCGTTGTATCTGAGTCCGCCGTTACCGTACCGGCGATACCGCCCACAAACTGCGACGATCTCCTCTCCAATTCAAAATTGATGTCAGGTGTGTTGAGGGGTTCAACCACCTCTACGTATGTGGCCTCTTTCGGATCTCGGACGTTGTCATAAAACTCGGCGATATAGCCTTTCGCCTTCACGGAGACGTAGTAATTTCCAGACGGAAGATCAGCAATGACGTAGGTCCCGTCCTCGCGGGTCAAGGCTCTCCCAGTCCACCATCCGTCGCCCCGCCGGGCCTCAACATAGGCCTCGGGAATCGGGTGACCGTCCTTCTCATCGACGACCCGCCCCGTGATCGATGCCTCCCCACCCCAGGGACGGAGGCCGAAATTGATGTCCGGTGTCTGCTCAGGGGCGAGCACCTCGACAGGCGTAGCCTCACGGGGATTCCTCACATGATCGTACCACTGCTCTTCGTATCCCCAGGCGGAGGCAACCACAAGATAGAAGCCCGACTTCAATCCTGTTATGGTGTACCGACCGTGTTCGTCCGTGACAGCACACCGCGCGAAACCAGAGGGACTGATCTCCGGCTCAACAGCCGCGTCGAACAGGTGAAAAGCACACACCGTTGCCCCGTGGATAGGACTTCCCTCCTCTCCTGAGGCGTTTCGAGAGATGACTCGGCCCGAGATTGATCCTCCTTTGCTCAGAGTGAAGTCGATGCCGGGTGTCTCCTCAGGATCGATCACCGCCACGGGAGTGGCCTCTTCCCAGCCGGCGGCCTCCTCATACCATTCAGGCAGAAAGGTCTCGGCCCAAGCAACGACAAAATAGTCTCCCGTGTATAGTTTGTCAACTCTGTAACCTCCGTCCCTATCCGTCTCGACGCAGCGCATCGTCCCGAAAGGCATGTCCTCATCAGGTGGCCAGAGCACACTGAGGGGTAACCATGCTGAGTCGAGGGCCGAGAAGACGCACACGCGGGCTCTGGGAATGGGATGTCCGTCGGACTCGGCCACAACCTGACCGGAGATAGAGCCTCCGGTGCTCAGGGCAAAGTCGATGTCTGGCGTCTGCTCCGACTCCACCACCGTCACCGGGGTGGCCTCCTCCTCAAATTGAACCCCGTCGTACCATTCGGGCAGAAAGCCTTCGGCCCAGACGTGGACGTAATAGTTACCGGAGACCAGACCTGCCACAACATATCTTCCATCGGCATCCGTCAGGGCGCACCGACACCGATCCCACAGAACGTCATCCGGCCACGGAAATAGCCCTGGCCAGTCTGTCGAATCGGCCAGAGGGGTCACACAGACCCGGGCACTCGGAACAGGCGCTCCGTCCAACTCAGACACCACGCGACCGGAGATAGAGCCTCCGGTGCTCAGGGCAAAGTGGATGTCCGGTGTCTCTTCCTCCTCCTCCACCGTCACCGGAGTGGCCTCATCCCGGCCTCTGACCCCGTCGTACCACTCCGATAAGTACCCACAAGCCCAGACGCCAACATAGTACTCACCGGAGGGGAGGCCTTTGATGGTGTACTCGCCGCTCGTATCCGTCGCAGCGCAACGCGGCCACAACTCGTAGTCTGAGCCGGGAAATATGTTGGGCATGTCGTTGGCCGGGAAGGCACAAACCCTGGCTCCGACGATGGGGGATCCGTCCGATTCTGAAGTTACCCGGCCTGAGATCGAGCCCAGATAGCCCAGATAGAAATCGATCTCAGGTGTCTCCTCAGGAGAGGTCACCGGGACCAGGGTGGCTTCCTGTTCGGTCTTGACGTTGTCATACCATTCGGCGTGAAACTCCGGGGCTCTGGCCACGACGTAATAGTCGCTTGACATCAACCTCTCGATCCGATAGCCCCCATCTGGCTTGGTCGCAGCAGCTCCTGCCGAGAAGGGATTGGTGGGTGAATAGGCCATCACCCAGGCGTCCCCAATGGGCGTGCTGTCGGCTTCGGCAAGGACGGTACCGGAGATCGAGCCCCTGCCTGGGACGAATTTCGACAGGCCGAAGTTGATCTGGGGGGTGTTGTTGGGCTCCTCCACATGGACTGGGGTCGCCTCATCGGGGTGATAGACGTCGTCGTAGAACTCCGGCAAGTAACCGTATGCCGAGACGGAGACGATGTAATCCCCGGTGATGAGACCCTCGATCTGGTACATCCCACCGGGTCCAGTAATGGCCTCCCCCATCCAGAAGAGGGAGTCGGAGCAGGAGGGGTCATCTGAGAGGCAGAGGGATGTGACGGCCAACACGTGGGCCCCCTCGATAGGCTTTCCGGTGGAGTCATCGAAGACCCGGCCCGAGATGGAGCCCTCTCCGTGATGGGGGCCGTGAAAGGTTAGGCTGAAATCGATGTCGGCCGCGGTGCCCGAATCTGGCACAGCCACCGGCGTCGCCTCCTCCGGCTCAGTCACGTCGTCGTAATACTCAGAAAGATACCCTCTCGCCGAGGCAGCAACGTAGTACTCGCCTGGAGCCAGCCCGGCGATCAGGTATGTTCCGTCCCAACCGGAGACGGCCCACCCCACCACCTCCCCCTCCGGTGCTCCGCTGGCCACCACCCAGGCCTCACTGATGGGCCCCCCATCCGAGTCGGAGGAGACCTTCCCTGTGATAGCACCACCGGCCGTCGCTCCGAAGACGGTATCCTTGCCCTGGGAGATTTTCATCCCCTCGGCGATCAATATCTTGGTGCCAAATGTGGGGCCGTCAGCAGCTAACGACGGAGCCCACAAAAAGGCAAAACTGATGGCCACCAAGGCGAACACTTTGAAGAACAATCCGAATCTCATGTCAAGTTCCTCCTCTCTAAGATAGAATTGGCTGAACACGTTCGTTGAAACTCTCTGGAACATCGCCTCTCACATCCCTCCTTTCTGGCTATCCAGAGTCCATGCACATTCCGGTGCATTCGATAGGAGTTCGTCTTTGTCGAACGGTAACTTTTTGGAACCTCCTTGCAGCCCCTTTGAGTGGAGCGATACCACCACCTCCGCCCCGGATCTGGCGGTTCATCCGGGACTGTGAGTGCTCTTCTTGCTACTCCCGGCGAGACGGTCACCTCCACCTCCCCGAAGAGGATCGATCGGTCATCGTTCCAGACCCGCACCACATAGGCACCAGGAGTCAGACCGGTTACGGTTGACACAATGTTGAAGGTGCACATGCAGCGGCACAGCTCTCCGGTCGGGTGTTCGATGAAGTTCAAAACGGTTCCGCTCTGCTCCAACTCCACTCCAATGCGATGGCAACGGTTGTAGAAAGCTTCGTAGTGGGTTACGAAGAGCGTCTCGTCCCGAAAGAGGGCTCCGATCGAATCGTGGACCGATTCGATCGCAGTGGTTTTCGGATAATCATGGCACTCACCTTGAGTGAAGCCCGTCAAACGACCCCCAGCCGGGATGGTGGTCACGCATTCACCGTAAAACTGGCCGGTCTCACCCCAGACTTGGACGTGATACGCCCCGGGGGGGAGACCGACGATGTGGGTGGTGAGATCGAAGGTACACATGCAGTCGCAGGATTGACCGACGTCGTATTCGACGATGTCAAGGGTATAGCCGCTCTTATGAACCAAAATCTTGGCCTCGAGGCAGCACTGATAAAAAGCATCCTGATGGGTGACAGAGAGGGTATCACTCCGGATTTGGCAGAGGATCGAACCTTCAGGCGCACGCCTTTCCTCGCCCATAGAAGGTGTAAAACTGTCTGATGCTCTCTTTTGATAGGATGGTCTCAGGGATGTGACCTCCTTTTCAGAGCAACCTGAGAGGACAGCGCTGATAAATAAGACGAGCAAGGGAAGCGAAGCTTTCTTCATCCGGGACAATCTCTTTGCATCCATATATTCTTTGTCCAGAAATGTCTGTTGTCAATCTCAGTGGGAGAGAACGATCCTCCCCGTAAAGGCCGAGTTTCCGGTAAGAATTCTGTAAAAGTAGATCCCTGAGGACGCACGTCTGCCCCGGTCCGATAGGTAATGAGAGTCTCACGGGTTGATCGACGCCCATCGACCCCCTTCACTCTCGGTTTTTTAAGAAGGTGAGCGAACATTTTTTCTCCCGGACTCTATCACTTCTCGGATTTCTTCGGTTGCTTTTTTATTTTCCATATATAGGGCATGGGTTCTCTGCGGCTCTTTGCACCCCTTGTCAGACCGGCCGATTGCGTTGAGATCTCGACTTTCCCCTCGCCTCTTTTTGCCGCTGGGATTTTTTTTAGAGTCTTCTGAACGAACTCCACGACCCCGGGTTTCTTGGAGGAGAGCAGGTCCTGGACCGTGCCTTCCGCCGGCCCATCCAGGACGACCACCTCTCCGGAGGGCCGCCTCAGCTTCAGGCAAGCACCCTTCTCCAGGTTAAGCAACTGATCCGGCAAAAGAAGACCATCGACTTTGACCGAAGAGGGCGTGGCCGTCTCGCTGCTTTTTACTGAGACAGTTCCCTTAACCTCCACGACGGGGAAACCCTCCGGCTTTCGATCCTGAAGAGCATCGCTGTAACTGATGGACAAACAACACAGCAGTGAAAAAGCAACCGACAGGGTCACCATTTTTGTTGTCATCGTACTCATCTCCTTTCTTGTGGTGCGAAATTGGCATTTATGAATTTACCAAAGGATAAAGCAAACCCCGTGCCAACTTTTGGACGAAGGGCCGGCTGTTTGGAATGTCACATCAGAATCCATTGCCTTTCAACATATTAAGGACGTGTTCGTTACTACAGGGGGGAGATTCTTCAAGTGGGCGAGGGACATTCAGGGGGTTCGTTGGGACTCAGAGGGTGGGGAAGTGGGTCGAGTCCGACCCACTTCCCCACGTGGCGGACAGAGTTCAGCCATCACAACTCATCAGTTCTTGCTATCCCGTGTTTCTTAATTTTCTTGTGGAGGTTGCGGCGGCCGATCTTCAATGTCTCGGCCGTTCTCGACTTATTCCAGTTATGTTTTCGCAGGGCCTCTATAATAAACCGCTTCTCAAACTGTTCCACCGCCCCGGAGAGGCTAACTTCTTCGCGAACAACCTCTCTTCCCCTGACGAATTCTCTGATGTGGGGGGAGAGGTCCTCCGATCGGATCAGATTCCCTTGCCGAAGGATGAAGGCCCTTTCGACAATCTGTTCCAGTTCTCGAATATTGCCCGGCCAGGGATAGCTCATCAACAAGCCCATCGCCTCATCGCTGATGCGAAGGGGCTCTTCTCCTTCCTTCTGGTCGAGAAAAAACTTGACCAGAAGGGGGATGTCCTCCCTGCGGTCCCTCAACGGCGGCAAGTGAATGGGGATCAAGTTGAGGCGATGGAAGAGATCCTCCCGGAAGTGGCCGGCCTCAATTTCAGTCTGCAGATCCTTATTGGTGGCCGCCACCATCCTCACGTCAACGCTTATGGTTTCAGTCCCCCCCACTCGCATAAACTCTTTCTCTTCGATAACCCGCAGGATTTTGGCCTGGGTGGCCGGAGGCATATCCCCGATCTCATCCAAAAAGACCGTCCCCCCATCAGCAAGCTCAAATTTACCGACTCTCCTGGCTGCGGCCCCTGTGAAGGCTCCCTTTTCGTGGCCGAAAAGTTCGCTCTCCACCAATTCCTTCGGGATGGCAGCGGCATTGATAACCACCAAGGGTTTCCCACTCCTCGGACTGTTATTGTGAATGGCCCGGGCCACAAGCTCCTTTCCTGTCCCACTCTCCCCGGTGATGAGCACGCTGGCATTTGAAGGGGCCACCCGGTCCACCACCTTTAAGATCTCAAAGATCTGCAGCGAATCGCCGACAATGTTGGAATAGTCCCCTTCAAGCTCCTCCCGGCGCGAAACCCTTTCGATCTCCTCGAACCGGTACCTTTCGACCCGTTTCAGCCTCAAAGTCACCTGAGACAGTTTCTCGCTCAGCTCGTTCGTCTCTCTCTCAAGCTCATCCCGTTCCTTCAGAAGGATTGTCCGCTCCTCCATCATCTTTGCCACTCGGGTTGAGATCTCCTCGTCCCCAATGGCTTGCAGATCTTTCTCCCTTTTTGCAATTTCCTGCCTGATACGATCGAGATGCCTCTGTCTGGAGAGTAGATCCTCGTTCAACTGGCGAGCCCTCCTCTCGTGGGCCAGGATCTGGCGTTCCTGGCTCCAGAAGAGAAAGACGTTGATGAAGAGCGTTGAGAAGAGGATACCCCCCCAAAAGAGGTTGGCATTGAACCAGGTGTTGGCCCGGGCAAGGAGCAGATAGGAGAGCAGACCTGTGAGTACGAAAAGCAATAGGGACAGCAGTGCCCCCCGCGCAGTTCCCATTAACGGAAGCAGAACCCCGATGAGCAGAATGGACAGGACCATACCCAGGAGGGTGGAGCCGACACCGGCTTTCCTGATGAAGTCTCCCCGAAGGATGTTGTCCAGGATGTTGGCCTGTATTCCCACCAGAGGGTGGTGCTCTGCGAAGGGAGTGGCTCTCACATCTGCGGTCCCGGTGGCCGTCATCCCCACCAGCACAATCTTCTCCTTCAACTCCGAGAGGGGCAGAAGGGGGTTCTCACCCTCGAGGACCTGCCTGTAGCTCTGGAGGATCTGGATGAAGGAGTAGTTAACATACTTGCCAGGTCGGCCGGCGTAGTTGATGAGCATCTCACCTCGGGGTGTCACAGGAATCTTGAAGGTTCTTCTCTCCGCCCCATTCAGCACGAGCCATCTCCCCTCAATGCGGACATCTTCTCTTTGCACACCTAAGAGATCGCTGGCCATGGAGAGGGCCAGGGCCGGATAGAGGTCACCCTCATATTCGATCACCAGGGGACTTCTCCTCACTACCCCATCTCTATCTGCAAGGATGTTGCCGTGGCCTGTTCCCTCGGCGGCCAGGATGAGGTCCTCAAAGGGAAAGATTCCGCCCAGGGCACGGATGTATTCTGTCCTTCCCTCAGAGATCGGCGCCCCAATTCTGGCCACGTCCGATGGGACCCAAAATTCCTCGGGCAGAAATTGATCCTTTTTGAGATAAAAGAAATAGGGGTAAGTGACGTTGGCCGCGGTCCGGGTCAGGGCGACCAATTGTTCATCGTACTCGGGATGCTCGGTGCTCCGCTCAGAGAAGAGGAGGTCGAAGCCGATCGCTCGGGCCCCATATTCGGACAGAATGTGGAGAAAGGTGGCGTAGAAGTCCCGGCTTATGGGCCACGTGCCGACCTTCTCAATGGTGTCGTCACCGATGAAGACGAGAACGATGTCCGGATGCGGCTCATGGCCGCCGCGCAGCCTCAGAAAGGCATCGTAGGTTTTGTTCTCAAAACCGACAAAAAGAGAAGTGGAGGACAGACCGAAGAAGAGGAGGAAAACCACAACAGCGATGGACGTGCAGACCATGCTATCCCGAACCCCGTTCTTGTGCTGCCAACCTTTCACCATAAAAGTCTCTCCTTCAAACCACCGACTCCAACAAAGCGCGCCATCAATCCAAATATATGGACATAAGGGCGTGTGTCAAACCTTTTTTATTGCCCTTACGCTCATCTATCCGAGCAAAGGAGAGGCCTGGTGTGTTCAAAATCCATCGCTTTTTTCTCTCGACATCTTTTGAAGTGAGAGTGGCCTTCCACTCTCCCTCCATCCAACGCCAACGACCTGCCCAACTCTTCGATCCCCTCTTCGACGCCTTCGAGCTCTTTGCTCAGCTCATCCCGGTACTCCTCAAGCATCTCCTTCTCCTCGCGCCTCAAGAAGGGGGTGACGGTGGACGGGTATCGTAACCTTAACCCAAAAACGCTTTCGGTTGCGGCTTTGCCGCACTACATTGGGCTGTACGGGGCACAACTCTCGCCTTGGCACTCCTCGATAGCCTTAAATATCCTCAAGCGACTCTCCACTGCGAGGGCTTTGAAAATCTTGGCCAACTCTTTCAACTGAAAACACCTCCTGAGTAAAAACTACGCCAATAACTCGGCCTTGGTGACCATATTTTTCTCGATAGACTCTGCTCTGCTCTCAAGCCTGATGATTGCCGGCGGCGGCGACTTCCGCACCTCCTCCATATCCTCAATAGTATGTGTAGTGTAGGGCTTTATGCCCGTAAAAGTCCCTAAAAGCTACGCCCATAAAGGGCTACACTACAGTCCGGGACAGAAATCTTCGCCATCGTGTGCTCCCTTTTTGGTGTGCTTGAAATATAATAAAATCTCCAAATAAGTCAATAAGAAATTGAAGTGGGAGGGGGGATGTTTGTATTCACCAATTAACCAATTAACCACTCACCAGTCTCTGACCTTGGACTTTGGACCTTGGACATAGGACTTTTTTTGTGTATTTTTGTGTCCTTTTGTGGCCCCACTCACCATTCACC
>JBHIER010000046.1:0-12112 GCA_046760705.1 bacterium | reverse complement strand
CAGCTTGGTTATGCTCAGATTGCAATATTTTCCATACTTTTACAGAATCGCTCACTCCTCTTTCTCCAGCCAATCACAATATCCAACATCCCTTACAGTGGATAACCTATCCCAATAATACTATTTTTAAACCTCTTTGTCAATCCATTTTTACGAAAAGCGCTCCTCACTCAGCAGGGCATCGGCCAGCCCCTCCGGGCTCATCTCTTTTTCGACGAGGATTTTCTGGTCAACGCTGTACCCGGCACTGTCCAGATGGCTGTGTCGTGCCCCGGTCAGATAGGTGAGATACGCACCTGGGCCAGGGTGATATCCGGCCATTTCGTGTCCGCCGAAAGCCAGGGCGAAATCAGCGCCTCCGTAGATGGAGGCAGCGCGCTCGACTCCCCTGGCCAAGGCCTTAAAGAAGTCATTCGTTTGCTCGATGATTGGTCGGAGAACGGCAGTGTAGGCCGTGTAATCTCCCCAGCGGAGCCTGAGGCCCAGTGTCTCCTTCTCAGAGATGATACCTCGCTGCTGAGCCTCCGTCGCCCAGGCCAGGATCACTCCGGTGCTCATCGCATCCAGACCCCAGATTTCCACCTGATCCATCAACTGCAGAAAACCTCTGGCATCGGATCAGATACTTTTCGGCAAATGTTTCGCCGGAGAGTTCAGAGGCTCCCTCGAATTCTGTCCCTTGGAGGTTTCTGGTGGGAAGCCCCTTCAGTGCGTTTAAGGGCAGCACATTCTCAGCCGTTCCAAGATCGTGGTATTTCTTCAGTCTCAAGCCCGCGGCAGGCTCGGCCTCCCTGATGATGCGGCCTACCGTAAAGCTGCTCCTCATCCCCCACAGGGAGGAAGCATCCCGGAAGTAGACCCGATCGCCGTGAATAGCGAGGTAGATGGGGGTATCGCTGGCCCCCTTTATGACCGCAGCGCCGTACCCAGCCATGCGGAGAGCAATGGGGCTTCGCCCCCCCGGCATGATTTTCTCCTAAGTTGCCAGCATGCGGCGACTTGAACATAGCCACGGTCTTTGAGGCAAGGGGGAAGAGCGCCGTCAGAGGGCCGACAGTAAGGACAATCGGGTTGTCTGGGCCGAAAGGATCTGCCCCTTCGGGACATTCCTCGTGGAGGAGCTGCGTGGCCACGCCTGCGCCACCTATATATTTTGTGAAAAGGTCCTGCCTCTTCTCAACCCAGAACCGTTTTTTCGAAAGGTCGATGTAGAGGACGTTTGCCAGAGGATCATCGGTACACATGGTCGGCCTCCCTGCCTTTTTCCAGGCCCAATACCCGGTGAGGACAGAATCGAGCGCAGAAACCGCAGTGGATACAAATCATCGGTTTGTTCACCTCATCACTCCAGAAAGCACATCCTATGGGACAGGCTTGCCGACAGTAGCCACATCCGAAACATTTGCCCTCATCGAGCTTCACCCCACCCGCATCCCTCTTTTTCAGGGCACCTGTCGGGCATACCTTTCCACATGGGGGGTTCTCGCAGGCCCTACAGACCACCACGACAAATCCCCGTTCCATGCCCCCAACGGACCTCACGCCTATGCACGTATTGGCCAGTCCTGCCTCACCCTGCCGCCTGGCCCGCCAACGATGAGACCCTTCAGGCATCTGGGCCAAATTCGGAGTCAGTCTCTTTCAAGGATGGGTGGTCAGAGATCAGCTCCGTCTCCTCGTATCAAGGGACGAAGTGGGTTTTGATGGAGGGCGGTCCCTGCGGCATCTGGTCAGATTATTGGAACGGTCTTGCAAGTATGGAGTCACAAGTGATGTTAGATGAAGTTGCATTCTCCATACCTATCCAATTGCTATTTGCTTCAGATTCTCTTTCAAGTTCCGTTTCAAAATCACCTCATTAACAAAAGCGACGAAAGCGGTAGGGCCACGATTCTGGGGTCCGCAATTGGCACATCATCTGAGAGAGTTATAAGTACACCAAAGGGGGCGTTATAGACCGTCTTCTCAATGAACGCCCGTAGCCCCAAGGTGTCGCGATGCTCATCGATGTGCACCCGGTAATTCACTTCCAGCGGAATGTGGCACTGACCCACCGTGATCACAAAGTCTACCTCCGGGTCCGCGCCCCGTTCTGGGAACCAGGCGAGGTCCAGCCCGGGAATGTTGCTCAGAAAATAACCCGCGATGCTCTCTGCTATGTGCCCTGATAGGTCGCTGAGGTGCGGTGAGCGTTGCAGATCATCCGAGGTGATAGGAATGATCTCTTGAAGCCAACTCGCGCGCAGCGAGTGGTCGCACAGACAGATCTTGGGTCGTCCTTTCGGCCGTTTAAGCCGAAGCTCCAACGGTGGGATGAGACGAATCAGTAATGTGTCATTGAGAAATCGTAGGTAAGCCAGAACTCGCTGCCAGCCAACGTTGGCAGACAAGGCCGAACGGAGTTCATTGATGAAGATGGGCTGCCCAGGGGCCTGACCTGCATAGCGGCACGAAAGTCGAAAGACTTCCGCAAGCAGGCTCTCATCTCGCTTTCTACCGCGTTCTCCCAGCCTCAGGTCATGTTGAATTACACGGCGGATCACTGTCTCGTTGAGTTGGTCAGCTATTTCTTCCCATAGACGGTCGGTTCGGACCTGGGCTATCGGATAACCGCCGCGTTCGGAAAAAGCCTCAAACGCCTGGTCTCGCACCACCCGATGGCGGACACCATGCTCGCGCAGGGCTTCCCAGAACTCGCGCTCTTTGAGCATCTTCAGCCCATTGAAGGGGAGCAGAGGAGGGAGTTCCCCCCATCCGTGCAACGAGGCAATCTCACGTAGAAGCAGCGTGTTCAGTTCCAAACTGGAAATGCGCCCAGCTAAGCTGTCCCGACCGTGCTCGATGCGCAGTGCGGAACTCCCCGTCAACAACACTCGGACTGAGTGATGATCCACAAGGGCTTTGATTTGTGGAGCCCAATCCATCAGATTTTGCACTTCGTCAAAAAAAAGGCATACAGGCTCACCCTTGCGTGCCCACTCGTTGAAAGACCCCCCGAGAATACGGTTCTCAAACCAGCGGCAGAGGCTGAGGATGGGGTCCCTCAAACCTTTGAGGGAGGGGATTTCGTCAAACTGCACGCGAAAGATGCGCTTTGGACTAACACCCTCTTGATGAAGCAAGTGGTCTATGATCTGTTCCTGCAGGGTGGTCTTGCCGACCTGACGAGGGCCACGCAGCACGGTGGCGGGAGCAAGTCCTGCTTTGAGATGCTGCCGGATAAGATCGAACAGCCAGCGCCGAAACGGTGGCAATAGGCGCATGGGTTTATCCTGCCACCATGGGTTGGTGTCCCACAAGAAAGCCTCCAATTCTTCCGACAATCGAAAGCCGAACAAGGTATATTCAAGCTCGGTCTCTCTCATCGCAACTTGCCTCTCCCTGCTTCATATATCACTCGCCCACCCCCACCATCTTATCCCCTCAAGAGTCAATCACCTCTATTGCTATTGGATGATTTATCCCAATAATAACATTTTCAACCCTCTTAGTCAATACATTTTTTCGCGACTTTTGAGTGAATCCGACTGTAGGGACAGCCTTTATGGTTGTCCGTCTATCGGAGTCCTTACAATGCCTTAAATCGTTGGCCCGACGTCGCTGCCGCGGCGGTCACGCCAGGCAGACAGAAAGGCGAGCAGCCATACTTAGTTCCCACTCATTGGGTGCCACAACCGACAGGTTTCGCTAGGCCCGCGTCACTTGACTGCTTTGTGGATGGCAGCCACCCCAAAGAAAAGGCGCTTAAAGGTGGGCTTGACAAAACCTGCTCGGCGAACGATCTCCCCAAATTCGCCAGCGCTGTAGAAACGAGGAATCGTATGTGAAAGATAGGCATAGGCAGCCCTCGATCCAGAAATGATGAACCCGATCGGCTTGACAAAAAGTCGGACGTAGACGTGAAATAACCATCTGAACAGCCTCAACGGCGGTTGGCTCGTCTCCAGGCTCACGAATCTTCCCCCTGGCTTGAGAATCCGATAGAACTCACGAAGACACTGTATCAATGCCTCGCGACTGACATTGATATTGCGCGTTGCAAAAGAAATAGTTACCAGGTCAAAGGTATTGTTGTGGAAAGGCAAAGTACTGGCCTCCGCAATGGTGAAGACGATTCGAGTCGCTTCAGATTTATCAGTAAGGTTGCGGAGCATCGGAAGGGAGAAATCTGCAGCGACAATGGTTGTATCATCTTCTGCCAGCCGACACAGGTAAACGGCCATTTCTCCTGTCCCGCTGCAGATATCCAACCACCTCGTGCCACCATCGGCGGCCGCAAATCGGGCTGCTTTCCTTCGCCAGAGGGTGTCGAGACCACATGTCAAAACATGATTGACCAACTCGTAAGTCCCAGGAACTTCGGAAAAAATTCTGCGGATACCTTTGTTCACAGTGGCAATGACAAACTAATCGCAGTTTCGCCGCCCTATGAGAGAATTTCCTCTATGAGGTGAAATTTGTTGAAAGGCGGAATGAGAAGAATCCCATCAGCAACTGGGCCGAGTTCCTTGAGAAGCTCCCGGGCAATGGAAACACCCTCTTTTTCCCCCTCTTTTCCCCTTTTCCCTTCCATTCTTTTCAAATATTTTTCAGGCACCGTAATCCCAGGGACTTCGTAGTGTATGTATTCGGCATTTTTGGAGGAGACGAGAGGCAGTATGCTGAGCAATAGAGGAACTCCGAGTTCCTTCAAAGCCTCCAGTACCTTTCTGCTGCCCTCCAGATCGAATACAGGCTGAGTCATTATATAGTGGGCCCCCTTTTCTATCTTCTTCTCTATTCTTCCAATTTCGCTCTCATCTTCAAAACCTGTTCCCATCCCAATGCCTATGAAGAAATGGGTCTGCTTTCCAACGGGATTGCCAAGGAGGTCAACGCCGTGGTTGAGCGCTGACATCATTTCTACAAGCCCCTCTGCGGTGAGGTCGTACACTCCTGTGGCAAAGGGATAATCTCCTATGGACGGGGGATCTCCTCCGAGGGCGAGAAAGTTTTCAAGCCCCAATGCTGAAGCACCGAGGAGGTCTGATTGAATTCCGAGAATGTTCCTGTCCCTGCAGGTATAATGAACGATGATCTCCTTTCCGAGAGCATCTTTGAGAAGCTTGCCAGCAGAGATGGGAGACATTCTCGGTCTGGCCATGGGACTATCAGAAACGTTTATGACATCAATGGAACCAGAATAAGGCTCAACTTCCTTGAGGAATCTGTCAAAATCACCGTCCTTGGGCGGGTCGACTTCCAGAGCGATCACCTTGCCTTGGTCAAGAAGCCTCTTCAGCCTGGAGGTTAATTTTTCCTTTTTTCTTACCTGCCTCTGTTCTATAGTCTCGATTCTTTTCGTTTTCCTCCTTCTCGGCTTCATTCCCTCAAGGTTCTGGCTGAGGAGCTTGATGTACTCAGGGCTTGTGCCGCAGCATCCCCCTATGACCTTCACCCCTGACTCCAAAAATTTCCTCCCGTATTCAGCAAAGTATTCTGGATTGTAAGGATAGTAGAACTTGCCCTGAGTAAACTGGGCCAGGCCAGCATTTGGCATGGCTGAAAGTTCTGTCTCTGTCACCGACCCCATCTTCCTCACTGCCTCGTAAACGCTCTGGGGACCGGTGCCGCAGTTCGAACCGAGAACAGCGACTCCCGCAGCATCGAGCCTCAGGGCTACTTCGTACGGATTTTTTCCGAAGAGGGTCAGTCCATTGTTTGGAAAAGAGGCCTGAGCGATAACAAATATCTCCTTCTCTGCCTCCTTCGCTGTTTTTATCCCTGTGAGAAGTTCGTCTATGCACGCAAACGTTTCAAAGAGTATTAAGTCAACTCCCCCCTCAAGGAGTGCCTCGATCTGCTCCTTCATTATGGTGGATATTTCCCGCTCCTCAAGCTTCTTCTCCTTGTCAAGGGGCCTGGTTATGGGTCCGACCGAGCCAGCAACAAAGGCTCTCTCTTTTGCCACGCGTTTTGCAAGCCTTGCTCCGTAGTAGTTCATCTCTTTTGTTTTTCCTCCCAGGTCGTAATACTCCTCAAGAATAAATCTGTTGGCTCCAAACGTATTGGTCGTTATGACCCTGGCCCCTGCTGCGATATATTCTTCGTGAATTCCCAGAATGACTTCAGGCATAGAGATGTTCAACTCATCGTAGCAATGTCCTTTAGCAATCCCTTTGGTATATAATTGAGTGCCCAGAGCTCCATCAAAAAGGACGAACTGTTCGTTGGCAAAAAAGTCCATGAAGTTCATTTGCTCTCTCCCGAAAGGTTCTCTATTTTTCTTACCGTGCCCATGGCGTCCTTACAGTAACCATCAGCCCCAATCTGCCTGGCAAAGGATGGAGAAACAGCAGCTCCCCCTACAACGACCCGAATATGGGGAGCCATCGAATTTCTCAGTTCCACCACCTTCCTCATCTCCTCCATAGTCGTGGTCATGAGAGCAGACAGGCCGATGATATTCGCTCCCTCCCTGACCGCAGTCTCAACTATCTCTTTTCCCTCCACATTCTTTCCCAAATCTACGACATCATATCCATAGTTTCTGAGGATGAGGGCCACGATATTTTTTCCAATGTCGTGAAGGTCTCCTCTGACTGTGGCAATGACAATTTTGATCCTCTCCTTTGCCTTTCCTCTCAGCTCGAGAGAAGCCTCGAGCACTTTTGATGCCCTTTCCATCGCCTCTGCCGAAAGAATCAGTTGGGGGAGAAAATATTTCTTTTTTTCATAATATTCCCCGACCTGTCTTAGAGCGGGAGAGAGGATCCCCTCAAGGATCTCAAAACCATTTTCTCCTTTTTCAAGGAGCAGTCTTGTTGTCTCTTCTGCTTTGGTTTTCTCTCCTTCGACAACAGCATGAAAAAGCTCTTCTTCAGGACTCTCTGATCTTATTTCCTGCTTCTCTTCAATTGTAACTGCGAAAGTCCCTCCAAATCTCTCTACGAAAAGACGCATCCCTCTGTCTCTGCCAAGGATTGCATCGCAGGCTTTTATGGCAGCCATGAGATTTTCATCGAGGGGATTTGCAATGGCTGAGTCGAGTCCCCTTTCCATGGCCATGGTGAGAAATGAAGCATTGAGAAGTTTTCTGTGGGGAAGACCGAAGGAAAGATTGGAAAGCCCCATTATTGTGTGGAGACCCAAAGACTTTATCATTTCTACGGCTTTAAGTGTCTCCAGAGAACATTTCTGAGAGGTGGAGATGGTGAGAACAACGGGATCGGCGAGAAGGTCTTGCTCTGTTAGCCCGAAATCAATGGCTATCCTGTACAGTTTTTCTATTATTCTGACTCTCTCCTCAGCTTCATCGGCAATTCCATTCTGATCCGTCGCAAGAAGAACAACAGAAGCACCGTATTTCTTGGCGAGGGGGAAAAGGGTCTCGTAGGAACTTCTGTCTCCGTTGACTGAGTTTATGACCGCTTTCCCTCCATAGGATTTGAGAGCCAACTCAAGGGAGTGTGGGTTATTATTGTCCAGAAAGAGAGGGATTTGAACGGTTGTCTGCAGCTCCCTTACAGCGGAGGCAAAAAACTGAGGATCGGCCTCTCCCTTCCCTCCAAGATTTACGTCGAGGGCATCTGCCCCTGCCCCCTCCTGCTTTCGTGCAGACTCCCTCACCAGTTCCAATCTCCCCTCCTTGAGCTCCTGGCTCAGTTTCTCTCTACCAAATGGATTTATGTTCTCTCCTATGAGCCTGAAAGGAAGTGAATCTCCTATCGTAAGAAGGGAGTTCCTGCTGGAGGCTCTAAAAAAGTATTCCTTTTTCCTTTCTACAGGCTTTCTCCCCTTCAATTTCTCAGAAACGAACCTTATGTGTTCGGGAGTTGTCCCACAACATCCACCTATTATGCTGGCTCCAAGCCGATAGAACTTCCAGGCATATTCTGCATATTCCCCTGGGTCAAGTGGATAAGAAACCTCAGCCCCCCTCTTTTCAGGAACTCCAGCATTGGCGTGGGCGATAACCGGCTTGTCGCTGTGATGGAGAATTTTCTCAAGGTAACTCTCAAACTCCTCAGGATGGCCTCCGCAGTTTACTCCGAAGATGTCGGCGTCAGTGGAGGAGAAGGCGATTGAGGCGATTTCTGGGTCGGAACCTGTTACAGTCCTTCCCTCCTCAAGGGGGTAGGAGATGGAGATGGCAACGGGAAGGGAGGTGTTCTCTTTCGAAGCTCTGAGACCAATTTTGGCCTCAAGAATGTCTATCTGTGTCTCAATGAGGAGAAGGTCCGCGCCTGCCTTCTCGAGAGCCCTTGCCTGCTCTGAAAAGACAAGATAGACTTCCTCTTCCCCCAGGTCTCCAAGGGGTCTGATAAACTTGCCCAGAGGCCCGATAGAACCAGCGATGAAAACCTCCCTTCCTGCTCTTGCCTCCTTGGCTATCATCACAGCCGCAATGTTCAACTCCTCGACCCTACTTCCTACCCCGTACTCATCGAGCTTGATTCTGTTTGCTCCAAAAGTATTTGTGGTTATGATGTCTACACCGGCGTCAATGTAATCTCTGTGTATGTCGATGATGATGTCCTTTGCTTCAAGGTTGAGGAGTTCTGGAAAAACAAAATCTTTTCCGATCTTCCGTATGATCTCAGTTCCCATCGCTCCGTCAAGAATTAAAACTTTTTCCTTCAATTTTTCAAGAATGCTCACTTTTCTATTCCAATGAGGGCAGTTATGGTCTTTTGAGGAGAGAGCATGTTTCTGTCATTGATCTCAATTCCCAGCTCACCGAGGGATAGCTCCTCGTACATCTCCCTCTGGAATGTTAGTGGAAGGTCGCCATAACCGGGGCTGAACCTCATGGTCAAAGAATGCTTGAACTGTCTTGCCTCCGTCAGCAGGCGATTGTTGAGAGAGTTTGCAACAGCTTCTACTGTCTCTGAACCTATCGCATCAAAAACAAGGGCCGTTTCGTGGTTTCCTTTTTCCATCTCCTGGGAAATTCTTCTCTCCAAGCGGCAACCCACTGTAACTGCCATGAAGATAACAGCAAAAGAATCACGAAGGAGGTTCACCATAGATTCTCCTCTCAGGACTATTTCGGAATCTAAAAGGAAGACTTCCCCACCCTTGTCTCTTATTTTCCGTATAAGATAAGCTCCTTTCGGATCAACGAGATCAAGAATTTCACTGAAAGCGTTGTCAAGAATCCTTATCATTTTCTGAGAGAGAGATGCTTTTCCTTTTCTGTAACCGAGAAGTGAGTAAACGGCCCTTCTGTCTATTTCAAAGTGAATTTCATCAAGTTTGATAAGTTTATTAAAAACCATTTCAGATTCTATGAAATGCTCTGTTAATATCTTCTATTAGATCATCAATATTTTCAATTCCCACTGACATTCTGATTAATGAATCCGTAACCCCTATCTTTTCCCTTTCAGTCTTGGGTATGGAAGAGTGCGTCATCAGAGCAGGATGTTCAATGAGTGATTCAACACCGCCTAAACTCTCGGCCAAAGCAAAGATTTCAAGGCTTTCTAAAAAGAGTTTTACCTGTTTCATGGTTCCGTCTATTTCTAATGACAACATTCCTCCGAATCCCGACATCTGTTTTTTAGCCAACTCATGTTGAGGGTGGCTCTTTAATCCAGGATAGTTGACCTTTTTTACTTTGGGATGAGATTCTAAAAACTCCGCAAGTTTAATAGTATTTTTCTCATGTTCCTGCATTCGTATGGCCAACGTCTTTGTTCCTCTCAAAACCAAGAAACTGTCAAAAGGAGAAAGTATGGCCCCAGTGGCATTTTGATTGAATTTGAGCTTGTTATAAATCGTTTCGTCAGAAAGCATTATTGCTCCGCCTACTGAATCGCTATGGCCATTCAGGTATTTGGTTGTGCTATGAAGGGCAATATCCGCCCCTAAAAGGAGTGGCTTTTGAAAATACGGGGTCATAAAGGTGTTGTCAACCACAACTAAGATATTTTGCTTTTTCGCAATTGCTGAAATTACTGGAAGATCACAAAGTTTCATCAGCGGGTTTGTTGGGGTTTCTAACCAGATGAGTTTTGTATCTGCCCGTATAGCTCTTTTCACCTTCTCCGCATCCCTTGCATCGACGTAACTTACGGCAATTTTAAAGTTCTTGCTAAAGACCGTATCGAACAATCTCCTTGTGCCACCATATAAATCATCAAATGCTATTATATGATCACCTGATTGAAGTAGGGATAAGGCGATGGTTGTTTCAGCAGCCATTCCGGAAGCGAAGGCGAGTCCAAATTCAGCATTCTCAAGTGTTGCCAATCGCCTCTCGAGGGCATTTCTTGTTGGATTGCCTGTCCTGGAGTATTCATAGCCGGATGTGGGCTTCTCTACCTCTTTTCTGGCAAATGTGGATGAAAGGTGAATTGGGATAACCACATCTCCGGAACCGCCTGGCGCAAAATTTGGCTCTTCCCCTATATGGATTGATCTTGTCTCAAATTTCATGTTGTTCACCCTCTTCGAAGAACCCATTGATTTTCATCCATTCGTCATTATACATCTTGCTCAGGTATCTGCTGCCTGAATCTGGAATGATAACGACGATGTTTTTCATCTCTTCAATCTTTTCAGCAATCTTGACCGCAGCCCAGACGGCACTGCCGCTCGATCCCCCGGCAAAGATTCCCTCCTCTTTTGCCAGTCTTCTGGCCATCAAAAAGGATTCCCTGTCATTTACTTGAATGATGTCGTCTATTAACTTGAAATCGACTGCCTTCACCAGGTAGTCCTCTCCAATCCCCTCCACTTTGTAAACGTGTGGTTCGGGTAACTTTCCGGTTTTAAAGTAATCATAGAAGACCGACCCCTCGGGATCAACAGCAATCACTTTTATCTCAGGATTTTTTTCTTTGAGATATCTTCCAGCCCCGCTGAGAGTGCCTCCTGTCCCAATTCCAGCCACGAGAACATCGATCTTACCCCCTGTCTGTTGCCAGATTTCAGGTCCAGTGGTGTAATAATGTGCCTCAATATTCTTTGGATTATTGTATTGGTCTGGATAGTATGAATCGGGGGTTTCTGCTGCTATTCGTTTGGCCACACTGTAGTAGCTCTCAGGAGAATCTGCGGGAACATCTGTGGGGGTTACGATCACCTCCGCGCCCAATGCTGTCATCAAATTCTTCTTTTCATCACTCATCTTGTCGGGCATCGTGATGATGCATTTGTATCCTTTTACTGATGCAATCATTGCAAGGGCAGCCCCCGTATTCCCTGAGGAATTTTCTACTATTGTTCCTCCAGGCTTTAAGAGCCCCCTTATTTCTGCATCCTCAATCATATATAGTGCCATTCGATCTTTGACACTTCCAGTGGGATTGAAGTACTCCAATTTCGCCCAGATGGTCGGTTTGGCACTTTTGGGAATAGCGTTCAACTTTACCAATGGGGTATTACCGATTGTTTCAAGTACATTGTGATGATACCTCATGTGAGTATCTCCTTAGCAAATCGCAGGAACAGACCTCTGCAAGTGGCAGAAATGCAAGAACGCAATTATTAACTCTCCGAACCCATTCATCTTCGTCCTCGTTCGCCTTTGACAAATCATATTCTCCGGTCGTTTCAGTTCCTTCCAATGAGCCTGCCGAAGTGCGTCAGATATTGCCTGTTGAGTCATACCAAGTTCCTTTGCCGCTGACTTCTGGCTTCCAAATGTTTCGTTGAACTGCACTCCGCGGTGCTGACCATATTAGATGCTGTATGAAATGCAGAACCATCCATCCTCCTTGCATCCTTGGAGCTGATGCCCCGGAATTCTCTGGAAAGGTGATCGATTGCCAAACGAATCTTGTGAGAGAGCTGTTGACGAGCAGAGATGTCCCCAGAGCGGACCAAATCACCAACAATTATCGTAAAGATTCTTGATTTCATCTTCATAATACAAGTATATCAGCTTATCTTTAAAAGTACAAGCTTTTTTATTTGTATTCCTCTGTCCCAGAGTACCCTCGACCTGGGTGACTCCCCCAATAATAACGTTTTTCGCCCCCTTTGTCAATCCATTTTTTGAGAACAAGTGACTTAAGCAGGCAGACAGGCTCCCCTCAAGCCGGATTGAGCCAGATGGGGTTTGTGTAGGCTCGGTATACCTCCTCCCCCCGCCTTGAGACGGCCTCCAGCCGGAGGTAGAGGG